>PLHN01000083.1 GCA_003139975.1 Acidobacteriaceae bacterium | reverse complement strand
GCGCGCCGCGCTTTCCCATCAAATTGCCGGTGGCGATGAAGTCGGGCACGGCGGCGAACGCGATCGAGACGGAAAATATTTCTGCGAACGGTGTGCTTTTCCGCATGGATGCCGATGTACCAGTGGGGTAGGCGGTGGATTTCACGATTTCTCTTCCCGCCGATGTGGTGGGCGCAGAAGCCGACGTGCAGGTGGATTGCCGTGGGCGCGTGGTGCGCAGCTTCGAAGAAGATGGCGGCCGGCGCGGCGTGGGCGTGGTGATTGACGAGTACAGATTTGAGCGCAGGTAGGGCGCAAAAGAGGACGGATGTCGAGCACTTCGGTGAGCGTTGAGTCCGGTGAGAGCCTTCAGGGCGCCGACGGCAAAGGCACAATTCGCGTGATCGTAGCGGATACGCAGGCCATTTTCCGGGCCGGGCTGCGCAAGGTTTTTGCGCTTGAAGATGACATCCGAGTTGTTGGCCAAGCGGAGAATTTGTCGCAGACGGTCGCGGCGCTGCAGAAATTTTCCGCGGATGTTGTGGTGTTTGAAGCGGCGCTGACTGCCGATCCGCCCGACACGGTTTCCGATCTGCTGCGGCAGAATGCGAACTGCCGGCTGGTGGTGGTGTTACAGGAACCGGACCAGGAGATGACGCTGGAACTGTTCCGGCGGGGCGCGCATGCGGTGGTTTCGAAGGAAGTCGAGCCGGAAATGCTGGTCGAGTGCCTGCGCAAGGTTGCGCAAGGCGAGCCGTGGCTTGAGCCGCGGGCGGTGGCATGGGTGCTGGATGCCTATCGCGCACAAGGCGTGCGGCCGGCGGGGTCGCGTCCCAAGGTGCAGTTGACTCCCAAGGAGTCTCTGATCGTTTCCTGCGTAACGCAGGGCATGAAGAACAAAGAGATCGCCCTGCGGGTCGGCACGACCGAACAGGTGGTTAAGAATTATCTGCGCAAGGTTTATGACAAACTGGGCGTCGCCGATCGTCTGGAACTGGCCCTGTATTGCCTGAATCACCGCGTGGCTGAGAAAGACAAGAGCAACGGCAGCGCCGACAAGGCCGTTGTGCCCGCCAACGGGCAGGCTGCGCAGGTAGCCGAATCGCCGAACGCTGCGGCTGCAACTGCCGGCTCCCGCTCCTGATTCGTCTCTTCTAGTACAATTCTCTATTCGTCAACAGCGTCCGCATGGTTGCGTTTGTGCGCTGAACGCTGAGCGGCGAGAGGCTCGCCAATTTTGAGAGACGAGTTTTGAAACGAAGACTTCGAAAGGCAAAACCATGAAGGGTGACGCAAAGATTATCGCAATTTTGAACGAAGTGCTGAAGGCCGAACTGACGGCCATCAATCAGTATTTTCTGCATGCCGAAATGTGCGAAAACTGGGGCTACGAGAGGATGGCCAAGCACACGCGCAAGGAGTCGATCGAGGAGATGCAGCACGCGGAAAAGCTGATGGAGCGGATTCTGCTGCTCGATGGCGCGCCCAACATGACCGACTATTTCAAGATCAATATCGGGCAGACGGTGAAGCAGCAACTGCAGAACGATCTCGAACTCGAATACGGAGCGGTGAAGCGCCTGAACGAAGGCATCAAGGCCTCCGTGGCCGCCGGAGACAACGGCTCGCGCGAGCTGCTGGAGAAGATTCTGGTCGACGAAGAGCACCACATCGACTACCTGGAAGCGCAGTTGCACGCGATCAAAGAGATGACCTACGAGAACTATCTGGCGCAGCAGTTAGGGGAAGGCGAAGACTAGCGCTGTGGGGGCATGATTCTTTCCATGCCAGATGGCCGCTCCGAGGGCGAGGCGCCCTCGGAACCGCCGCAAGGTGCCGGCGCTACACTCCAGGCGCATGTGGTAATAATCTTGCGGTCTAAGTAGTAGGCTTCGAATATGGAGTTGGCGGCGTGCTGAGGGTTGCGAGGGCGAACCCGCCCGTGCGCAGATCCGCAACTAAAAAACCAGCTCCTGCTAAAATCAAAAGGGCCGCTTCGCGTGGGCGCGCCGGAGAGATGGCCGAGTGGCTGAAGGCNNATCCCACTCTCTCCGCCATATTTTCAACAACTTAGAAGCGCTTGCAATCAGTTTGCAATCACTTTACGGCGAAGAGCCATGCCTACCACTTTGGAATGCGCCACCGCCATTTCATCCGTAACGACATCTCCGTAAATATTCAGAGTTGTACGAATGTCGGAGTGACGCATCAGTTTCTGCTGGACCGCTATGGCTGTTCCCGCCGCATCGAGCCATGACCGGTAGCTGTGCCGCAATGAATGCGTGCCCAGGTTCCCAATCCCGGCTTTGGTTGCTGCCTTCTGGAACATCTGCCAGACCCACGGATACGATACCGGCAACTGGCCTAGCTGCACCCGGCTCGCGAACATCCAGTCTCCGCTTGAGGAGAAGGGGGTGTTCTGTCTCCAGCTCCTCAGCACTTCCAGCATCTCCGCATCAACCGACATCAGCTTGCCCGAGTAGATGGTCTTAACGTCATCCACCTGCTGGCGGACAATCGCCCGTTCAACGCGGAGTTTACTGCCCAGCCAGTCTACGTCCGACCATTTCAGGGCCAGACATTCGCTGATGCGCAGGCCAAAGCAAACGCAGACCAGTGCAATCGTGCGGTATGGCTCCTCGAAGTTTTCAAGCAGAAGCTGAAACTCCTCCACCGTCAGACTGCGAGGCTTGCGCATTCGCCTCGTCGCACCCTTGATTGTCACCAGTTCCATCGGGTTGCGTTGCGTGGGAGCGTCGCCGCGCCACATGGCGTAATCCCAAATCGCATGGATAAGGCCACGCACGTGAACCCTGCTCTTGGGCGATAGAGCCAGGGAGTGTAACCACAATTCCACGGGGCGGGCCTGCAACTCCGTAAGAGGGCAGTTCCGCCAGCGCGGGAGTATGTGATTATTCAGCCATGCCTCATAGCCCCTGCGAGTGCTCAGGCGCTGGGGCATCTTTTCGCTGCGGTATTGGGCAACGATGCTGTTCACGGTAATGACCGGGTTGCTGCTGATTTCGTTTTCCACCGAGCGCCGAAAAGGCTCCGCTGCCCGCCACGCCGATGTCTTCGTGGGAAACTCGCTTGCCGGGCCGATGAGCTTTGTTCGCCGGTGGCCGTTCTCGCACCACAGGTAATTCCAGATTTTTCTTCGTTTATCAAAGACAACGCTTCCTCTTTGTAGCCGTGCCCGTTTCATTTCATCTCCTTTCGTGAGCGAGCACGGACGGCTGAGCCGGATCATAGCGCATGTTGCCCGTTTCCGGATCAGCGTTTTTTGCAATCGCAGCCGCAAGATCCGACAGCCTGAAAACCCAGACCTTGCGCTTTGCCTGGCCGTCGAGAGGGTAGGCGCCCGCGATTCCTTTACGCGCAAGCGAAAGTAAATAGCGGCGGCTGATATCGAGAAAATCAGCCGCCTTTTCCGCCGAAACAAAAGGCTCCGGTGTCATTGAGTTCACCTCGCTTTATTCATGACGAGCTCGCCGCCTTCGCATCCGGCTCCGCTCTCGGTAAAGTCGGTGCCGAGCTCATGCGCGCCTGCCGGCATGACAGTGAAGGTCGCGATGGAGCACCCCGAACCGGTAAGGCCGAAGGTGTTCTGGGCGGTAAGCTTTATTGCGCCCTTTTCCGCAACGCCCGTGAAGTTGGTGGCGCTGGGCTTCATCGCGTCGGCCATTCGTTTAAGCGCCTCGGCCGGCGTCATCTTGTGGCCTGACTCCTGACGCTGCATGATTTCGAGCATCGTCGGCTGGCAGGAGAGTTTCGAGTAGCCAAGGAACTGTCCGGGCTTGTCATGGTCCTGGCGCAGCTCCAGGCTTACCTTGCAAGGCTCCTGATTCATCGGCAGGGTTCCTTCCCATGTACCCATGAGGTTGTTAAGCGCCTGGTCCTCAGCTGATGGATTCGGCACGACGGGGGCGGGCAGGGGCACTGGCCCTCCTGGGGAACTCCCCCCCCGTGCATTCTTATCCTTTGAGGACGAGGCCTGCGCGGAAGGCGAGGGTCGCGAGATGAACGCATGGCGGATGAGGCCCGGTATGGACGGCCCGAAGAACCACCAAACCAGCACGCCGCCTACGACCCACATGAATTTTGGACTCTTGATGATTTTGCTAATCATTGTTTTTCCTCCTTGATTTCGGTTTTAGTTGTTGTGAATGCGCCGAGCACGCGGGCTATATACGACACAGCCGCCTGGCGCATATCGGGGGAAAGGTCCTTGGGCAGGCTCGCAAGATGAATAGGTGCCAAGTCATCCTCGGTCGCCTTGTTGTTGGCAAATTTGCTGATGATGGGGCCCGCGGCCGCCACATCCATCCAGCTGCGGATGAGCTCCCACACGCGATACCAGTAGATAAAGTTGCGCATCGCGAGCATGAGGGCCGCGATATGCAGGTAAAAGGAAAGGCCCGACTGGATGACGGAGATGCTCTCAAGCACCGAGGCCAGGACAAACACAAAGACCGGCTCCAGCACGATGCGCGTCAGCCAGAAGGAACGTCCGCCGGGAATCATGCGAAAGAACGGAAGGGCAGGGCCCTCGTACTGGCTGTGCTGCTCAAGGTCCATGTAAATCATCCTCCGGTAGAGGCGAATGCCATGCAGCAGGACGAGAAAGAAATAAAGCGAGGAGAGTGACGCGAGTCCGAAGAGTCCAGGCGGGGGCATGGCTGGGCCTGAAAACGGAATCATGTGCGTGATGCCCGTTGCCATTCCTGAGAGAAACGGCAGCAGGATCATCAGGATTGCCGAGAAGAACGTTACCGGAATCGGAAAATACCGCGTGCCGTATTGCGGCCGCAGAATGATTTCAACCGGCATGGTCACAATGCTGCAGGCCATATGCACGACATTGATGGCGAACTCGTGAAGCTGCTCGATACCCATAGGCTGGTTGTATTGCTGCTGCTGTGGTTGCATTGGCTCTCCTTATTCGCGTGAGAAAAGTACCGAAAGGAAGTTGCGCCCCTTCGGGTTCTGCTCGGTCTTTGTGGCGTTGAAGGTTTTGCCTGACATGTAGACAATCGCCTGGGCGTAGGGATTGACCGCATCCGGAGTCACCAATCGAGTGAACTCGATGGGGTCCACGATGTGGACGAGCTGAAGCGATCCGCCCACGCTGGTCTGCAGCTGACTCATGCCGCCGCCCTGGCTGCTGTGAAAACTCCCTATGGGCCTCCACTCCTTGCCGATCTGGTCCGCGGCGTACTTGCACGACTCCATTTCGTTCTGCTGCATGAAGATCTTGAGTCCCAGATTGCCGAGGAAACTCTTGGTCTTGCTGCCGGGCTGGTCTTCACCCAGCTCTTCGGAGAGATTGAGTATGTTCTGGGTAATGCAGAACACCGCGACACGGCTGCCACGGCAGGTCTGCTGGAAGAAGTTGTCCCGGCGCGTAACGAAGTACTGAAATTCGTCTTGCCAGAGGAAGACTGGATTCGGAGACTCAGAAAGTTTCCGCCTGAGCCATGCACGCTGGAAAATCAGCTTGAGTATGACGTTGATGGTGCGGCCCGTTTCATGGCCGTATTCCAGCAGCGGAAAATCACATATCACGATGCGATTACGATGGGTCGTGTCTTCTGGAGTGAAGTCACAATGGCCACTGCAGAACAGCCGGTTGAACGGACTAAAAAGAAACTTGTCGGCCATGCCGGACCAAGTCATTTCCAGCGATGATCGGGGTCTTTCGTCAAAGCTCGGCCATTTGTTGAAGATATATTGCGTAGCGAAATCGAGGTCACTCCACTGGTCGGGTGTCAAAGTGTCCTTTCGCACACGGATTGAGTCGATAAGCTGCGCGCAAAAGGAAGACTTTTGCCAGCCCTCTTCCTCGTATTCCAGAGGCCGTGTCGGAAGCGACTTGATGACGCGATCGATGCTCGCAATGGAGATCCGCTCGCCGGCAAGATCGAGCAGCTTGATGACATTGCGCATGATCTGCTCGTTGCCCCGTTCCCAGAACGGATCATGGCCGTGGCCGCCTTCCTTTTTGCCAATGGAGACGAGCGTTGAGAAGAAATCGATGATGCTTTCAATGTCGCCGGCGCCTCGTCCGGGGCGAGTCCACTCATGGTGCAAGGGGTCGAAGCGAAGGCCAGATTTCGCGTTAAATAGAGTGACGTCTCTGCTTCGCCCACACAGCTCGGCGTACCTAAGCCAGTTCTCGGTTTCCTCAGCCTTGGCCGTAAGCACGAGGCCCCCGGAGTCAGGCACGCGCAACATTCCACAGGCCAGCTGTTTTCCGACCGTGCTGGTCTTTCCACCCCCTGCGCTTGCAGTAACAAGTGTCCCCTGGTTGAGGGTCCGCACGGTCGCGTGGTCACCTTTATCCGTGAGGGAAAGTACGATTCGGTCGAGTATGGGATCTTCCTTTGGCATCAATGCTCCTTTCCTTTTCGCGTTCTCGTTGATCGGTCTGTTCGTCGAAGAGGGCGTGCGGCCCATCAAAAGCGCGCACGCCCGGCTCAAACTACTGCTTTGGATTTGGCGGGGGAGTTACTACAGCGGGAGCAGGACATGGTCTCTGCGCCTGCTTTGCAAGATCGTCGGGAGTGACGGCCGGTGCGGTTCCTTGCGTCTTCTTCTGCGCTTCTTTGTTTACTCTGTTAAGCAAGCCGGTTAACAGGCGGCGAGTGCGGGCCTGTTCGCGTTTCTGGATTTCAGCAAGCTGTTTGGGGTCGCAGGGCGCTCCGATTTTCTGAGGCGTCTGCGGCGGGGGTTGAAGGGTTTGCTGGGCATGGGAGATCATGGAGAGTCCCAGAGCGGCGCCGAGTGCGATTTTGGTTGCTGTGGTTTTCATAGGGATGTTTTACGTGCGCGAGCGTGAATTCCAATGTCAATACACGTCAAATCTCGGGAAGGAGTCTGCCGTGGGTTTTCAAGCTAGGAGTTTTCCGACAGTAGCGGAGGTAGAAGAACAGTTTGAGCGGATCAAATTCAGCAGGAGATTCCGGCGGGCGAGTAGCTCGTTAAAGCTTCTGAAATTCCTCGTTGATGTAAGCCTGTCGAATGAGACCAGCACTGAACGTGAAGTCGGAGTGAAGGTTTATGGCAGGGATGAAAACTGGGAGATAGCGGATGACACTATCGTGCGCCAGGGGCGTTTTAACCTTCAGACATATCTTGCGGAATATTACGTACTCGAAGGCGGGGACGATATGGTGATTATCGAAACGCCGAATGGGCATTTGTACCATGCGTTGTTTCGTCATAATCCGGCTTCGATGGCGACTAAAAGATGCAATGAAGGGTTGAAGGCGACGAGAAGGATATTCCTGGGTTGCGGGGGGCAGAAAGCGCGGAGACCTGAAGATTATTTTAATGAAGTGCTGGGCGCGAACCCTAATAATGCCATGGCCGCATCAGGAAAGGGAGAAGCGATATTGACCAGGGCGCTGTTCAGTGGAGAAGTCGGGCATCTGGTGAAAGCAGCCGGGAAGGAGGTTGGTTGGCTCGGAACTGAAGTAAAACCGTGGCGAGGTGAGGTTGTTCGGGGCTGCATAGCGGGATGTGAAATAGATTGGACCAAGGCAAAAGCCTGCCTGGCGGAGGCATACGCGCAGATCAGTTTGAAAGCCATGGACGATGTGTGGTCCACATTGCTTATTCTTTCGATGATCGAGGGTGACGTGGACCCCGATTTGGGTTCGCAGCGAATGGCTGGTAAGGATGGTCTTGAAGAGACTCAGGTTGGCTTTGTGCGCTACATGCGTGGGCGGTTTGAAGAGGCGTGGGATGATCTGCTTCATGCAGAGCAGGTCAGCAAAGGGGCGGATATAGAGAATGTGATGGCGAGATTTCTGCGTGGATGTATTTGTCTGGCAACGGGGAAGGCTGGGGAGGCTGAAAAGCTGTTTCGCTCCTGTCTCGATTAATGGGACATTCGGGGATTCCTGGCGGTTGCGCTGGTGGACGGCGGAAAGAAAGCGGAAGCGCACAAAATGGCAGAGTGCGTGAAAGACCGCAGCAACATATCTGACTTTCAGAAAGGCCTTGTTGAAATGGCCATCGGCGATGAGAGCGAGGCGGTGAAATTATTGCGAAGGGCATATGCCGAAGGCGACCCGTGGATGTGGTTTGCGCGGTTGTGGCCCGTGCTTGATCCGCTGAGAAAGAATCAGGATTTTTTGAAGCTCGTGGAAGAGGTTGAAGCAGCGAAGAAATAATTACTGTCCGGGCTTAAAGATTTGATCGTACATTTCGTGGACCTTCTCTCGCGATAGCTCGTCCGACAAATCATCCTGAGGGGATTGTGGCTCGCCCCATCGCTGCTGGTAGCGCCAGTATCTTTCGTTGGCCTCTTCCTGGCTTATTAGGCCGCCCACAAAGTCCGAAACGAGTGCTGCAGCTTCGTGGAGTCTGCGGTGGCATTCATCTTCGACAGCTGGCATCTCCCGTTTAATCCATTCCTCTAAATCAGCCTTGGTGAGGAGATCGGGCTTGTCCGGCAGGGTGTCTTTTAATGAGTCCCGCGTTGGCATACGGGCTAAGGATATCGCCGATGTGCATAACGGTCAACGCAGGACCAAGATTTTACTTCATTTGACATGGCATTAGCTTAGTGCGGACTGATGATGCTATTGAGGAGATACTTCAATGGCATTTCTCGATTTCGTCAGGAACCGACAGGAATCTCAGCAACAGTCCGTTGCGCAAACGAGCCGAGAGCAAAAGCCCGAAACCGCAAAGGAAATGTACACGCGGCAGGATGCGCAGGAAAAGACAGCAGCCTCAAAACCCATCACTCCTGAAATCAAAGCCCAGGCGGACCGCGCAATGGCGACAATGAACAAGGCGTCTGAGCATGTGCAGTCGCCGGCAAAGCGGACGGCCCCGGAAACCGGCAGCGCTCCTCAGGCCCAATTGCAGAACCAGAGTCGCCAGGATGAGACGCAGGAAGCGTTAAGTCCGACAGACGGTGCCTCGGGAAAAACCGCGCTCCAGGACAAAGAGAAAGCGCCGGAGAAAGCCCCGCAGCGAGCGCCGCAAACGATGCCGCGCAGGCCGCCGTCCTGGGAGCGCTAACGGAGCGGGCACACTATGCGCATCTCGACATTCATCGTATTCGGTGGAAACTACGCGCCTTCCAGTGCGGACATGTTACGCCGGACGCTGAGCTCCACGGCGTCAAGCTCCTCGTGGACCTGTCGCCTTAATTCGGGCGTCATGGAGAAGGATTGGTATCCGGGCAGGGATTCCCATCTATCGACAACGCGGCGCATCCGGCTAACCCAGTCGAGGGCTTCGGCGTTCGTGGCATTGGCTGGCAATTCCTGCAAGAGGGGAATGGTATTGCATTGCGCCATTGAGAGTCTCCATTCGGGCGATCACACAATACCCGCCCCCGTGCTTCATGCCAAGCATTTTGACGTTGGAACAGAACCCGCGAAGAGCTTAGCGAGTGCAAGTGGGTGCCGTGCTGTCGGCCGCACCCGGCCTAACCTCCGGTTAGGGGAGATGCATGCTGCTCAGATTTGCACTTGCAACTTCAAATGAAATTGCTACAACCGGTTGCGGTTTCGATTAGTTCCCACCCCCTACCGGTTGTGCCAAACCCGGACAGCTAAGAACGATGCTAAGAATCACTCCAAGCGAAAGCGCCGCCGGTGCCAAGAAATATTTTGGCGATAACCTCAAGCGCTCCGACTACTACATCGACGGGCAGGAGGTGGCCGGACGATGGCACGGAAAAGGTGCTGAGCGTTTAGGCCTTTCAGGCGAGGTGCAGGACGAAGAATATTCAGCCCTCTGCGACAATTTGCACCCCTTCACCGGCGAGCAGCTGAGTCCACGCAATAAAGACAACAGGCGCCCAGGCTTCGATTTCACTTTTTCGGCCCCAAAGTCGGTATCGGTCTTGTACGAGCTTTCAGGGGACGACCGGATACTTGATGTATTCCGGTCGAGCGTGTACGACACCATGCGGGAAATCGAAACGGAAATGAAAACGCGCGTCCGGTCGAAGGGTGCCGACCATGACCGTGAAACCGGGAATATGGTTTGGGCGGATTTCCTGCATTTCACGGCACGGCCTGTGGACGGAGTCCCGGACCCGCACCTGCATATGCACTGTTATGCCATGAACCTGACCTATGACGATGTTGAAAATCGCTGGAAAGCGGGCCAGTTCGGTGATTTGAAAAGAGACGCGCCTTATTGGGAAGCAGCGTTTGATGCCCGGCTGGCACATCGTCTCAATGAGCTTGGTATAGCGACGGAGAAGAGGGACTACAGCTTTGAGGTCGCCGGAACGCCGCAATCGCTCATTGATAAAAACTCCCGACGCCGGAATGAAATCGAGCGCGAGGCCGCCGAGAAAGGCATCACCGATTCGCAGGGCAAACACACCATCGGCTATTACGGACGCGAGCACAAGAACAATGACCTCGGCAAAGCCGAATTACGCAACGTTTGGGATGAGCGGCTGTCCGACGAAGAGCGTTCGGCGCTTGCCGATGCGGTGCATGGCCGAGCAATCGGAGACCGAGCTTACACGGCTGAGGAAGCCAAAGAATACGCTCTCGCCCATTCGTTCCAGAATGCTTCCGCCGTTTCGGAAAAGAAGCTCAAGGCCGAAGCGTTGCGTTACGGCGTCGGGTCGCTGTTGCCCGAATCCGTTTCCGACATAACGCAGCACCCGGAAGTGATTACTGAATCACGCGGGGGGCAGGTGATGGCCACAACGAAATCGGTCCTTCGCGATGAAATAGCGATGCTGCAATTCGCGAAAGACGGCCAGCGGAAATTCCGGCCGCTTGTGGATGTGGACCCAAAATCAGACGAGCTGGCAGGGCTTTCGGGGGAGCAGCGCAAAGCCGCATTGCACGTTCTTAAGAGCCGCGACCAGGTCACCGGCGTGCGCGGCGCGGCGGGCACGGGAAAAACGCATATGCTCCAGACCGTTAATGCCGTTGTCTCTTCGATTGAAAACCGTTCCGGCGATTACAGCCAGGTCTTCGCGTTTGCCCAGTCAACGACTGCCTCGCGCGGTGAACTGCGCAAGGTCGGATTCAAGAACGCCGAGACGCTGGCGATGCTCTTCAAGAATGAAAAGCTCCAGAAGCAATTGCACAAGCAAGTGATGCTGGTCGATGAAGCGGGGCTGATTTCCTCCAAGGATATGCGCGGCATTTTTGATATCGCGAAAAAGCAGGAGGCGCGGGTAGTCCTGGTGGGTGACTATCGTCAGCATTCGAGTATCGAGGCTGGCGATTCTTTCCGGCTTCTGGAACAGGAAGCGGGCATCAGATACGCGCAGATTACGGAGATTCGCAGGCAGAGCGACAAGGGATACCGCAAGGCAGTCGAGCAAGTCAGCGATGGAACGGGCAGGGGGGCGCGCAAGGGATTCGATGCGCTNNGTCGTCGAATCAAATTCCGAGGAACGACACAGGCAACTCGTTTCCGATTACCTTCAGGCAGCCGATGACGGCAAAAGCGCACTCATTATCGCTCCCACTCATGCCGAAGGGGCGAGGCTCACGGACGAGCTGCGCCAAGCGCTTAAAGAGCGCGGCGCTATCGGCAAGGAAAGGGAGTTCACGGTGCGCCGCTCCACTGGCTGGACACAGGCGCAAAAAGCCGACGCGCGCAATTACGAAGCCGGGATGGTGGTCGATTTTCATGAGGCCGTGGCCGGTGAGCGCAAACGCAGCGGGGGAAAGCGCACAACGTCGGGAGGATTTGCGAAAGGCGAAGCTGCCGCCGTCATTGGACGGGACGGCGAATCGGTGATTCTCATGCGCCGGGACGGCACGAAAGCACAGCTTCCAGTGGAGCAGGCGGAGCGTTTCGAGGTCTCACGCACGCGCGCAATTTCCGTGGGTAAAGGCGACCGTATCCGCATCACCAAGAACGGCGAGGCCAAGGTCGAAGGCCAGAAAAAAGGCACTCGCATCAATAACGGCGATATCTACACGGTCGAGGGTTTCACCAAGGAAGGCGATATCCGCATTGAGAAGGGCAAGCTCCTGCCCAAAGACTGGGGTCATATGAGCCTGGGCTATGTCGATACGAGTTACGCGAGCCAGGGTAAGTCCGTGGACCGGGTGTTTGTTTCGCTCGGGAATCTGTCCCTGCGCGCCGCCAACCTGCAGCAATGGTATGTGAGCGTCTCGCGCGGCAAGGAAATGGCCAAGGTCTATGTCGAGGACAAGCAGGAAGTCCGGGACGCCATCGCAAAAGGCGGGGAACGCCTTTCGGCGGTGGAGCTGACGAAGACGAAGCTGCGCGATTCGTGGCGTCAGAAGGTTGCGAAGTCGTTCGAGCGCAACCGTATTGCGCGTTTCCTCAAGACGCGGGCTGCGGCCATCGCCGATTACTGGGGCGGCCGGGAGGGGCTGGGCTATGCATGACACGAAGAACCGTTTCGTAAACCGAATCCTGGAGAAGGGCGAGCCGGCAGCGGAGGGGCAGCCTTACACGAAAGAGCGCCAGCATACGGCTCAGGCGTTCAATCTGCATGTGGAGCGGCGCGACGGGCGAATGGCGGAAGGCTTCGCCTGGTCGCATTACCTGGGTTACCGGTGGAGCGACGAAGGCGACCGCGAAAAGCTGGTGGTCATATTCGGCAACCGCGCCGTGGAAATCGAGGGCCACAATCTGGGCATTCTGGTGGGCCAGATTCGTGAAGGCCAGCTCAACGGCATCCGTGAGCTCGTAAGCAGGCAGGCGAGCCTGCTGAATCATGACAGCCCCGAGGATCAGCCCGTCATTATGAGCGTGAAGTCGTACCCGGATTTTGAGGAGATTATGAACGCAATCAAAGGAGAAGAAGACGATGATAAGCATCGCCACACTAGACGTGCTTCAGGACGATGAAATAAGGACTGTTATAGGGCAATGCGAGGGCCTGCTGAAGCGAAGGGATGAACAAAGGAAGGCCAAGGCGATTGAGGACGCGCGGGCCGTGCAGGCAAAAGCGCTCGATGATGCGCGCGTCGTTCTGGCCGCTGCCGGACTGACCTTGAAATCCCTGGGCGGAAATGGCAAAAAGAGAGCGTCCAGAGGCGTTGTCTACCACGGCGGGCACAGCTACCAGCATCCTACAAACAAAACGCTTGTATGGAACGCGAAGGGCCAGAAGCCCAACTGGCTGCGGGAACTGGAAGCGCAAGGAGGCAAGGCCGTCGAGATTGCGGGCTTAGCCGCGAACGATAACGCGGCGGCGACCCGGAAATCGGTGTAGCTGAATAGAGACTCAATACTGAGCTCGGCATTCGCGTTCGCGCTCGCGAGCCTCTTCCCGCTCTTTCGTTATCCTGTGCGTCCACATCGCTTCGGACACCAGCGCCGTGGCGACGGCGGCGATGCGAATAAAACGCCATCTCTGGTCTGGGTCTTTGACAAATTCGCCAATGACCAGCGGGGCAAGGAGTCCCGCTGTCTTGACCCAATGGCCGGTTGCGCCGAGTGACGTATGCGGCTTGTAGTAAGGCTGGCGGAAGGGCTGCGCGTCTGCATGCGGCGCGCGGGAATATGAAGCCTGTGGCATGACTGCGATTTCTACCGGCTGTGGTTCAGGCGTCACTCTATCCATAGATATAGATTTTTCAAGCGCGATGTGGACACTAGCCATGCGCCGCATATTCTTCCTGCTCGGCCTCGTAGTGCATGACCGCCGTGGCAATCGTGGTTTCTGCGTCCTTGTAGCCCAGATACTTCTGCAGGTGCAGCAGGTCCGCAATCAGGTCGCTGACATCCGTATCCTGAAAGTCCGAAGGCCCCTCGGGAAGCGGCTCGCCTTTCGTTGCGAAGTAGGCTGTCAGCGCGGCGCGTGCGTGGTCCAGGCGTTCGTCCATCGTCATCGGCATGTTGGTTCTCCTTCCTCAGTTGGCTTTTGCGGTGGATGGCGCGGAATCACAGGTAAGTCGCCGCGTAGCGGCAGCGTGGAATCTCGCGTCTATCTCAATGCCGATATAGCGCCTTCCCAGGCTTCTGGCTGCTTCCAGCGTCGAGCCTGAGCCCGCGAACGGGTCGAGCACCGCTCCAGAAGGCGGGCAATAGCTCTCGATGAACGGACGCAGAACCGAAGTGGGCTTCTGCGTGGGGTGAAGCTTGTTGCCGGTATTTTCGGACCAGGGGATAACGTCGGAAAGCGGAGCGGATGTTTTAGGATTTCCCTTCGCGAGAAGATACGCGGATTCATGCTGGCAGCGCACATGGCCGACCGAGGAGACGTACGGCTTCGGGAAAGCGAAATGGCCGACCGGGCGGAACCCGGCGCTGCGGAAGGCGCTCATGAAGCGGTCGGCATGCGGCCATCCATAAAACGTGAGACAGAAAGCGTCAGAAACAAGAACCCGGTACATCTCAGCGAAGGCGGGAACCAGCCACGCGTCGTTCCTGTCGTTGCTGATAGTGCGCCCGTCACGAGACTTGTATGACACAAGGTAAGGTGGGTCGGTGAGGACGAAATCGACGCTGGCGGTCTCCATTTGCGGAAGGAGATTCACGCAGTCGCCGTGAAGGATGGTGCTGATGCTCATTGCCAATTTCCTTTACAGATAGGCGGGTGAAAAAAATGAAGGGGCGGCATTGCTGCCGCCCCCGAAACGTTACGCTGCCTGCGTCAATTCGGACTTGTCGTCCTTCCGGGAACGCGGGCGGTCGAATACCAGCGTATGGCCGTCTTCCACGCCACGGTTGCGGTAAAGGTTGTAGTAACCGGGTGAGAAGCTGGGGTCTTCCAGGTTCACGGAGAGGTATTTGCCACTCTTGCCAGTACGTTCCCAGGCCGCGCCGATCCTGAGGTCACCGCTGTAGATTTCGAAGGCAGGAGCGTTCTCGTTGGTTCTGTTGAGTACGCGGGTGAATTCAGCCTGCAGCTTGAGGGCGAGAGTCTCGATTTTGCCCGTGTAGCCGGTATCGGTAGCTTTGAAAAATCCAATGTTGTAGCCCATGTTTAGTCTCCTTTTGGTTTGTTGAAGCCGCCCAATGCAGCTTCTTGACGGCGCACGTCAGGCGCGCGGGACAGGGAGCAAGTCATAGGATTTTGCTTCGCGATGAATCGACCGCAGGGAGAGAGGAAAATCCGTTATTGATCTTGCGAGCGACGCGCGCATAGTCGCCGGCATACAAAGAAGCGGGCATGGGAGTTGCGGCCAGAAACACGAAAGGAGACAGCGTCAAGGGCGATGGTTGGATCGTCGTTCAATTGCAGCGGGAAGCACGGTGGGGGGCGATGCTCCTCGCTATGATAGGGGAATGAGCAAAGACGAATTTCACGAGATCGCGCATTCCGGCGGACAGGTGGTCCTGCGGGTAGGCAGGGATAAGGACGGGCGCAGGGTATACCAGCAGACATGGCAGCATCAGCGCCCGGTCGCGTCGGGTATTTTCGCAATCTATGCGCTTGCTCAGGGCGTTCCGGTGTGCGGCCTGCCCCTGGGTGGAATCGGCAGCCCGATGCCGCCGCCTCCGTTTCCAGGCTGTTACATGGTATTTATCGGCTCCGACAGCGAAGGGAAATACGGACACGAATGCCCGGCGTGCAAGTCGTACTGGCGCGACCAGGCGGGCACAAACTTTTGCCCGAATTGCGGCATGCAGGGCGAGGTGCAGGACTTCCTGACGGCCGCCCAGCGCTCCTATGTCGCGCAGTATTGCGAAAAGATGAGGGACGCGCTCGCGGCGGATGCCGACGGGGACTACGTAATCGACATGGATGCGGTTGCCGATGCCGCGGGCAACGCGGCGCAAAAGCCTCCTTTCTATTACGCGGAGCAGAGCCAGCAGAACAAGTTTGAATGCACCGCCTGCGGAGGTTTCAACGACATACTCGGCATTTACGGATATTGCTCCAGGTGCCGCACGCGAAATGACCTGCAGGAGCTTTCCCAGAAAATAGTGCCGGCCATACGTGAGCGCATCAATGCAGGCGGACCGTACGAGGCGTGTGTCAGGGATGCCGTCGCCGCGTTTGATTCATCGGTTGGCAGGTACGTGGAGCAGTTGGTTCATCAGGTCCCTTTGACGCAAGGGCGCAGGAACAGGCTGGAAAACAGACGCTTCCATAATCTGGCCGTGGTGGCGGGCGAGCTGAAGGAGATTTTCGATATCGATATCCTGGACGGCCTGAAGCCGGAAGATGTGGAATTCGCCAAACTGATGTTTCACCGCCGCCATGTCTACGAGCACAAAGGAGGGGAGGCCGACGAAAAATACATCGCCGACAGCGGCGATATCTCCGTCCGTCCGAAGCAGGCCCTCCATGAATCACAGGAGTCCGCGCATCGCATCGCCGGACTGGTCCTGAAGATGGCTGGCAATCTGCATCGCGCTTTTCATGAGATTATTCCGCCGTTTGCCGGGCCAATCGAGCAATACCGGAAATGGAATCCTAAATCGGTGCCGTCGTCATAGCGCCATCTCGGCACTCCGGTCTTGCCGGATGCGTTCTACGAAGGTAGCTGCGGCGGGTTCTTTCTCAGCCTCAGGTTCTGCGGGTGCGACCTGGCTGTCATGCTTGTCGAGGTCGAGGGCGCGGTTAAGCCCGGCCTGTTTGGCAAGAAGCTCCTTGAGGCGCGATTCATGCTCGAAGGGGCGGTTTAGCTGGCTCTTGTACTCGGCCAGCGCCTTCTCCTGCCGTTCGGTTTCTTCGCGTTCCTTGGCAGCCAGGCGGTCGAGCGACCTCAGCGCATGTTCGATGCTCTGCATGGTGCCCAGCGGGTTTTCGGGATTGAACTGCGCGCGGTAGGTCTGTGCGCCGCGAATGAGGATTTCCGGGTCGGCTTCCGACTTCAGCGGATGTCCACGGCTTGCTATCTCGAAGCCCCTGAATTTTCCCCGCCCCTGGACAGACTCGTCATTACGCCAGGAGAGTACGACCTCGTTCAGGGCTGAAGCCGCTTCCTCACGCGCCCCCTTGCCCGAGAAACTACGCCTGCCTACCGTCATGCAAAAATCGTCGGAACTATTCGCGTCGCGGGTGGCGATGTCGGAGGCAAGATGCTTTGAGATATCCTGCGAGCGGCGTATATGCTCCGGCAGGCTGCGGATCTGCCAGCGGATATTGTGCTGCTGGTTGACGTGGGAGGAGCGCAGCTGGTCGAGCTTGCGGA
>PLHN01000366.1 GCA_003139975.1 Acidobacteriaceae bacterium | reverse complement strand
GTCTTGTACTTCTACCCCAAAGACTTCACCAGCGGCTGCACGATCGAGGCGCACAACTTCCAGCGCGACCGGCCGCAGTACCAGCAGAGGAATGTAGTGGTGCTCGGCGTCAGCGTCGATAGCGCCGACTCCCACAAGCAGTTCTGCACGAAGGAAGGACTGGACTTCAAACTGCTGGCCGACACCGATCACAAGGTGTCGAGTGCCTATGGCTCGTTGACCAACCTCGGGCTGGTAAAGTTCGCTTCGCGACACACCTTCATCATTAATCCTGACGGGAAAATTGTGAAAGTGTTCACCGAGGTCAATCCAAATCAGCACAGTGCCGAAGTGTTGTCAGCGCTCGCTGAGTTGCAAAAATAGAGTCCCCGCGCGAGCGCGGAGCCTGACCGGGGGCAGCCGATCCAGAGCTCGGAATTATTGGAAGCTGTTAATCAGGATCACATCGCTGCTTTGGCTGCCTTTGGTGAGCAGGAGCAGCGCGCCGTCGCGGGACCACGCGAAATCGAAGATGCGGCCTGAGGGGAAACTGCTGATCTGCCGTGGTGCGCCGCCGGTCAAAGGCTGCTCCCAGATGTTGGTCGCGTCTTTGCGTGTGAGCAGGTAATCCAGTGCCTTTCCAGAAGGCGCCCACCGCAGTCCGGCAAAGCCGAAAGGCACTGCACGCGTAAACTGAAGGGGCCCTCCCGTTGCTGAAACTGTGGCGACTTGCGTCGAGAGAATCGGGCTGCCACTTTGGAATACAAAAGCGATCTGATCGCCTTTTGGGGAGACCCTGAGCAACCAGGCGTCGGCCGCTCCAGGGACTGTTAATAGCTCGATCGGCGCGCCGCCTTCCGAGGACACGCGATTGAGCTTGTCCTTGACCAGGTAATAAATCCATTTTCCATCGGGAGAGCAATCGGAATAGCCCACTACATCGAGCTTCCTGATGCCATTGGAGCCGTCGGCGTCGGTGCGCCACAACTCAACCTTCCCGTTACGGTACGAGTCGAACACCAAATAGCGGCCGCCGCAGGACGTCACCGAAAACAAATTGTGTGTCTGGGGAACGACGAGGGATCGTTCGCTGCCATCCGGATTCATCAGCCATAGATCGCCGTTGCTCCCGGTGGCAAGCAGCTTTCCTGAAGGCCCTGGCCCAAGCAATCCATAGACCGCACCCGACGTAACTTGGCGCGCATGGGTTGTATCGGAGGCGGCCACCGTCCAGACATCGGAAACGCGGGTACGCTGGATTGCGGCCAGTGTCTTTCTGTCGCGCGTAATGTCCAGAGCTGCGGTGTAGTCCGACAGATCGTTCGTAAAGCGGTGCATTGTGCCGCTGGGATAGTCAATGATCTGCAGTTGTCCCCTGCCGAGGGGTGTCTCGCTCACAGTCGCGACCAAAGCATCGCCATCGGCCGTCCAAACGGGACGCCCTATATATCTTCCGCCGGTCGACACAAGTTGCCGTACTCGGCCATCGGCCACATTGATAACATTCACCGCCCAACTGATGTCTTTGCCGGTTCCAAGGGTGGGGATCGCAATGGTCTTGCCGTCCGGAGACCAAGTCGGTCCATATTGAAACACCGTATTCGCAGGCATTCTCGTCAGAATTCTTTCGCTCGTGCCGTCGGACTGCGCGATGTGGACTTCGACAACGTCGTGCGCAGGAATTCCGCGCTGGAACACGAACTGGTTGCCGTCCGGCGAAAAGTCAATGGGCGTGTCGAGGTCGCGAATCAGCTGGTGCGGCGACCCACCCAGCACCGGTATCTCGTAGAGGTAGCGGAATTGGGACGTGCTTTTGTCGGAACGCACAAAATAGATGTGGTTGCCGTCGGGCGAGAAGGTCACTCCGGCCAGATCGACTACGTCGGGCGGCAGCACCTCAACGTCGCTGCGGGTGGCGACATTCAGCACCCGCAAGCTCTGTTTTTCGGCATCGCGCAACACATAGACCACGTAGCGGCCGTCCGGTGAGATGGCCACGGCAGCGGCCTTGCCATTCTCGGTAAGCCGGGTGATCTCCATGTTCTGCAGATTGAAGCCACGAGCAGGTGCGAGCAGACGATACGCGCCCCATGCCAGCAGAACGAGCAGCGCTGCCGCCCCCGCCGCGATTCCGGCTTGCGGCAAGCCGCGTTTCGCCCGAGTTGTTTCAAGCACAGCAGTTCCAGACGAAGCCGCCGCTAGGCTGCCCGAGCTCGCCGCGGCCGTCCGGGGCCCGCTCGCAGGCGTGCGCCCCGAACTGGTATCACGCCTGAAACGTTTCAGATCCGCACGCAGCTCAGCCGCGCTCTGGCAGCGTAAGTCCCGGTCCTTTTCGAGGGCGGTGTGGATGATCTCTTCGAGCTTGGGCGGCAAGCCGGGATTGAACTGCGTGGGTGAGATGGGATCGTGATTCAGGATGGCATCGAAAATCACCGCCGAGGTCTCGCCTTCAAAAGGAACCCGGCCGGTGACCATCTGATACAACACGGCGCCGAGGCTGAAGACATCGGTGCGCGCGTCCAATTGCTTGCCGCGCGCCTGTTCCGGCGACATATAGCTCACCGTGCCCAAGGCCGTGCCGGGGCTGGTCAGAAGGACGTCCACAGCCGTCGGCACCACCGTAGGCGCTGCCGCAGCCCTGGGCTCCAGCACCAGCTTCGCCAAGCCAAAATCGAGCACCTTCGCCTGCCCGCGTTTGGTTACGAAGATGTTGGCGGGCTTTATGTCGCGGTGAATGATTCCTTTTGCGTGCGCCGCATCCAGCGCATCCGCGATTTCCATGGCCAGGTCGAGCACGGTGTTCAGTTCGAGCGGCCGGCCAGCTATGAACCGGTCCAGAGGCACGCCTTCGACCAACTCCATCACAATGAACGGGCGACCCTCGTGATCGCCGTAATCGTGAATGGTGCAGATGTTGGGATGGTTAAGGGCGGACGCCGCCCGGGCTTCCAAACGGAAACGCTCCATGCTGAGGGGATCCCGGGCCACATCCTCAGGCAGAAACTTGATGGCGACCCAGCGGCCCAGGTTCGTATCCTCGGCCTTGTAAACCATGCCCATGCCACCGCTGCCGATCTTTTCAACGATGCGGTAGTGCGAGATGGTTTGGCCGATCATGCGATTGGGTAATCTTAGGTAGGAGCCGAGGGCAAGTCAACGAAAGCCATGGAGTTGGCAGGTCTCGAAAACGGTTGTTGTTGAAAAATCGCGATAGCACTCATTTAGCCGTCAGGGCCGAACAGAAAGCGCAAAGTAAAGCTAGCTGTTTGCGACAACAATTTCCGCAATCCTGACTGTGTCACAGGCTGTATGCTCCTACTAGCCGGACCTCACGACAATTTGGGGATGAACCTCACAGACAACTCAGGCCGGGCAGCCCTAACATCGCGCGTTTTTCAATTATCCTGGAGTGAACTGGTGGTTCGACCCGGAGTTTGGTGGCTACTGGCAACAAGCGGAGTACAAAGGTTCGGGATATCGAAGCTGAAATTGACGGTGAACGAAAGTAGGGTGCATAGATGAGAGTTGTTTCGGCCCCACGGACGCAGCGGATCGACTTCCTGGGGATGCGCTTTGATGATGTAACCATGGCGGAAACGCTTGAGCAAATTGATGGATTTGTACGAAGCGCCGAGCCTCACAAGGTATTCTCCGTCAGTGTCGCCGCCTACATCGCAGCACGCAAGGATCCGGTGTTGCACAGCTTCTATCAGTCTTGTGACTTGCTGACTGTGGATGGAATGGGGATTTACTATGCTGGGCGGTTTCTGGGCCTGCCTTTTCGGGAAACAGTAGCTACTTCCTACTTAATGTTTGAACTTTTGTCGCTAGCCAAGGAAAGGGACTGCAAGATTTTTTTGCTTGGCAGCAAACCTGACATCTTGGGAAGAGCAGTTGCTAACCTAAAGGCGCATTATCCGGGAGTTACTTTGTGTGGTTGTGAGCATGGATATTTTTCGAAGGCAGATGAGTTAGAAATCGTCGCCAAGATCGCAGCTTCGGGTGCGGATATGCTAATGATCGGCATGACGTCCCCACTCAAAGAGCAATTTGTAGAGCGAAATTTCGAGCGTCTCAATGTGCCCGTCCAGATAGGAGTTGGTGGCAGTATCGACGTTTTAGCCGGTGTATTCAAATTGCCGCCGCGTTGGGTGCGTACGGCAGGGCTTGAATGGTTCAATCATTTCCTACAAGAACCGAAGCGTTTAGCGAAACGCTACCTGGTCAGCAACACGGTTTTTGGCTTCCTCGTTCTGAAGTACCTAATCTGCCAATTTCTGGGCTCAGAAAAGTAAGGGATACGCTTGGAAAGCGTGACGTCTGCATACGCGGGTAAGGTCGTTCTCGTAACAGGAGCGGCAGGGGCCATAGGGTCCAATCTTTGTAGGCGATTGGCTCAAGAGGGCGCACACGTTCTGGCCCTGGACGATCTCTCGACGTCCAAGCGTTGGAATGTTCCAAATCTCACAAATGTACTCTTCCTCGAGGGCGACATTCTGGATGAAACTCAGCTGAATCAGGTTTTTCTTGAGCGCCCGGAGATCGTCTTTCATCTCGCTGGTTTTTTCGCCAATCAAAATTCGATTGAACATCCTGAAAAAGACTTGATGGTGAACGGCATGGGCACTCTTCGGGTGCTTATCCTGTGTGAACGGTTCGGAGTTGAACGTCTTGTCTATCCATCGTCCAGCGCTGCCTATAACGGGAATTTGTTGTTGCCGTATCGCGAGCAAGATGGGCCGATTGCCCTGACTTCTCCCTACCAGATTACGAAGATATTGGGAGAGCAATACTGCAATTTCTTCGCCAGCTACCACGGACTGAAAGTGGTGAAGGCTCGCATTTTCAATTCTTATGGGCCGGGCGAAATCCCGGGAAAGTACCGAAATGTAATATCGAATTTCATTTTCTTGGCACTGAAAGGCGCACCTCTCCCCATCACCGGTACAGGAGACGAGACGCGGGACTTTACTTATGTGTTAGACATCGTTCAGGGTCTTTTGGCAATGGGAATCTTGGAGCCCCTTGTAGGTTTGTCGGTAAATCTCGGATCAGGAAGAGAAACAGCCATCCGCGCTCTGGCAGAAATAATCAACGTCGAGATTGGGAACAAAGCAGGGGTCTGCTACGTGCCCCGTCGAAGGTGGGATTCGCAACTCCGCCGCCAAGCATCAACAACGCGTGCAGAGGAACTAATTCCTTCTATGCCCCGGACCCTCCTGCAAGATGGACTCGCAGAAACAATTGGCTGGTTTCGCGAACACTGGGACCAGATCCAAGCGGATGCAAGTTTCTGAACTTTCTTATGGCCAGCCGCGATGGAAGCGGTTTCGCGGCTCAAATTGCACTCGAAAGCCACTAGGAAAGGCGGGAAAAGCGTTCTGTCCCGCCATTCACCCCGGTGACGGGGAGTCTCGGGGAGACCACCCTTTCGCGGCAGGATTGCCAAATGCGTGACCGAGAACAGCAAAATGACCCATTGGCTTACATAGATGTACGTTGTCTCCGTTCTGTTTGTCCTCCGGCCCCAAAGCTTTCTGTTCTTGTACGAGTCAAGAATGAACGATTGGCGATTGATCGATTTTGGAGGCAATTATCGTCCCAGAGTATGTTCCTTAGCTGTGAGGTTGTGTTTCTCGATAGTGGAAGTACGGACGGAACGCTTGAGTATTTGATGGGAGTTGAGGCATCTCTTTACCAGATCGAAGAGCAGGATTTCAACTTTGGGAGCAGTTGCAATCTAGCCATCCAGCTTTCAAAAGCTCCGATCGTAGTGTTCCTATCGGGCCATGCCCTGCTAACCCAAAAAGAAGACCTCGAAAACATGTACCTGGCGCTTGAGGGGCACCGTTGTGCGGCGTTATATGTGAGGCAAATACCGAATACAGTGCTGGGTGCAAATCACTATGACGAGATGCGCTTGGCGAGGCGCTTCCCGGTGTCCCTGCACTCGCTTGTACGAATGGAGACGCCGGGGGGATTCTCCAATGCCGCATCTGCGTTGACCCGCGAAGCCTGGGAACAAAATCATTTTCCCGATATCCACGGCAGTGAAGATTTCGAATGGGCGAAAAGGCACCTCGCTCTAGGAGGCTCCCTCTTTTACCTACCATCGGTTCAGGTCATGCATTCGCACGCTGAATCACCGGATGGGGTATTTCGTCGTGTAAAACTTAATCTTCGAGCTGGGGGGATACGGGGGTCTGTCGTTTTGGCGGGGTACTATTTTCTAGGAATTCTGATAAAGATGGTTCTGCATGGTGCTTCGCCACGAGAAGCATGGCAATATGCGACTGCTCACGCACGTGCCTATCTGCCTGGTGGGGAGTCCGGTCGAAGGTGAAACGCGATTCCGTTGTGATTCCGAATTCCTCCGTATTGGTTCGTGAAACCTTGCAAAGATTGAAGAGTGTTGATTGAGACAAAATGAAAAAAGGGCGTTCAAGGGCGTCTGCTAGCGAAATCGCTGTTTTCAACAAGTACTCTCCTTATTGTGATAGCGCGCCATGACCGGCGTAATGTTTGGGATTTGCGAGTGAGCGGCGCTGCGCTGACGTCGCGCAGAATGGGTCGGTCTTTTTTTTGGCCTCGACGAATGCTTGGTCAACATCCTTGCTCCAATTTACGGCCATATTAGCCTCCGTAAGAACCTCACACAATTAAAGGTGCTGGTGCCTCAACTCTTCGAAGCCGCATAAAGAAGCTTGGCATTGAATCGAAGTGGCAAATGCCGCAACGTTGCTTGCACGGCTGGCCATCCTAAAATTGCTGCGGCACCGTCGGCTTTCGGTCGCGTTCGTGTTCAGCGAACTCGACCTCATCGAACACCTGATTCTGAATCAGCCGCTCTCTCGCTTTCAGACTTATTGGAACGTTTTCTGACCGCGCGAAACTGCATGTCGCTCATTCTAAAGATGAAAACTAGTGCCGAGAGTGGGTTATGATCAGGCCACAAAATCACTATAACTTATTGATTATAAAAAACTGGCGGAGAGAGTGGGAT
>PLHN01000264.1 GCA_003139975.1 Acidobacteriaceae bacterium | reverse complement strand
TGTAGGGATCCACGTACACCATGACTTGCCGATACTTTCCGCCGAACGGAGGAGGAATCTCAGCGCCTTTTACAACCGCAATCTGATTGCGGATGGCGAACTGGCCAATATCGTGGAGTTGAGTCTGGTTGAGATTATCTCCCTTGAGTGTGACCAGACACACCGGAAGACTCGAGGCATCGAACTTCAAAACGACGGGCGGCAACGTGCCTGGCGGAAGGCGTTTCAAGTCCGCCAGCGCAAGATTCGAAAGTTCGGTAACGTCGGCGTCCGCGCTGGTTCCNNCTGGAGGCATCAAACTTCAGCACCACGGGCGGCAGAGTGCCGGGCGGCAAGCGCTTCAAGTCCGCGAGAGCGAGATTCGAGAGTTCCGTCACATCCGCGTCGGCGTTCGTCCCCGGTTGGAAATAGACCTTGATAATGCTGACTCCCAACATCGAGCGCGACTCCATGTGATCAATGCCGCTGGCGAGAGTGAAAAAACGCTCGAGCGGGTCGGTGATATCGGTTTCAATGTCCTGAGGCGGCATTCCGGAATAAAATGTCGCCACAACCACTTCCGGCAAATTGATTGACGGAAATAAATCCACCGGCATCCGCACCACGCTGGTAATGCCAATGACCAGCAGCGCCAGACAGATGACGGTGATGAAATACGGATTGCGAATAGAAAATCCTGACATGTGCTCTCGCTTAAAACCCCCTCTCGAAAGCGGCCTATTCCGGGTTCGCTTCCTTGAACTGCATGATTTCCACGACCTGAGGATTAACTTTCTGTCCGGGTTTGAGCGCGCTCCGGTCGCTGACTACGACTTGCTCGCCGGCGTTCAGGCCGGAAACGATCTCCGCATCCGTAGCCGTTTGTAATCCCACGGTGACGCGCCGGTCCTCAATGTCGCCGCTGCTATTCACCACCAACACAGTGGTTTTATCGCCTTCATGATTCAGCGATTGCAGTGGGACCGAAGGGATGTCGTCGCGATGTTCCAGGGAAACGTCCGCTTCGGCATAGAGGCCGGGAAGCAATACGTGGTCCGGGTTAGGGACGTCAACTTCGGTGTGCATGGTACGCGTGTCCTGGCGAACATCCACCGAGAATCGGATCACCTTACCTGGAAAACTCCGGTTGAGTGAAGGCACACGTACGTTCACCGGATCGCCAACATGAATGTAGTGAACATAGGACTCTGGAACTGGAATCACCAATCGGAACAGATCGTCTTCCGACAACCTGACGATCGGCAACGCTTGCGTGCTCGAACTGGTACCGGCCTGAACCAGGGTACCCAGGTTGGCGTAGCGCTGCGTGACTACGCCAGAGAACGGAGCCGTGATTCTGGAGTAGTCGAAGAGCGCTTGATCGTGAGTCAGCTTTGCCTTCACCGCCCCCAACTGGCTCTGCGCCGCTTCCAGAGATGCTTTTCCGGCGTCAACTTGGGACGCCGCTGCCAGATCCTTACCCTGGGCGTCATCCACTTCTTGTTGCGCGACGATGCCAGGCTGGCCCTGGAAAACACGGTTCAAGCGCGTATATTCAAGATGAAGCGAGCCGTATTGCGCCTCATAACGGCTCAGTTCGTGCTGCGCCCGAACGGCTTGGTTCGAAGCGTTCTTGATTTCCGCCTCGTCTTGCTGCAGTTGGGCTTGCAATTCAGGGATTTCCAGCGTCGCTAGCACCTGCCCTTGTTTCACTCGAGTCCCGTAATCAACATTCAATTTCTGAACGTAGCCGGACTCCTTGGCATAAACGTCAATTTCCTGGAAAGGCACCAGTTCTGAGGACAGCGTAATTTCCCTGCTGAGTGTTTTTTTTACAACCTTGGTCACGCCCACCGTCACTGCCGCCTGCGCATTGGCTTCAACCTGCGCATTCGACCCTTTCCAACACGAAGGCAATGTCATGACCATGATTGTGACCACTGCAACCGCGGCGCAGGAGACTATGGGAGGCCTGAATCTGCCTGTTCGCACGCGAATGTCCTTGTGAAGATTGCTGTCACCCATCAATTCCAGACCTCTTCTCTGCCGTCAGGACCAAAGTAATCTGCAGCTAATTCAGCTCTCGCATCATGGAACGCAATTGGCTCACGGAAAATTCCTTGGACCGGCAAAAGTCGATTATTCTCTGCGCGGTTTGCTGCAAACGAGCTGCAACCTCAGGGACCTTGGCAGCGATCTCGGCCGGGATCGTTAGTATCCCGTGCCGATCTCCGTGCAAAAGGTCGCTCGACATTACTTCCAGACCGCCGATCTTGACCGCGTGTCCGAAGTCAAAAATGTGAGCGTACGCGTGCGAAACAGCGACACTGCCGGCAAAAAGCTGAAAATCGAGTCCCCGGATGCGGGGCAGTTCCCGGACTGCACCATTGGTTACGTAGCCCACGCAGCCCAAACCCTGCAGGATGGCGGCATGCATATCCCCAAGGAAGGCTCCGACACCTGGCGGCTCATCCATGTCTTGCAAAACCACGATCCGCGGTTCTGGTATTTGGAGAATGCTGTTCCACCATTCTGTGCGGTCATGGTAGATGCGGCCTGACATCGGTGGTTCGCCAGCGCGAAGCCGTGCCGTGGCAGCGTAGCCAACCAGAGGGGGGGCATCTTCGAACATGCAACGAATACGGCTATCGGCAAAGCCGACATTTCGCAACCTCACCTCGAAAGTCTCAATGGCGTTCGAGACGACGCAGGTATCGAAGCTCCGTAGAGCACTCAGTAAGTCTTTGCGTACCAAAGGCTCAAGATTCATCCGTAACCCTTTTTCGAACGGCTTTCGATCCACACACTTTGCGTTCGGGCTGTTTTCAAGTATCAGCGCCGCAACGTGTTTCCGCCTATGATGAAATGGGCGATCAAGAGAACTACTGCTAACTGCTCATCTTAGGAACTTAAGAGAACAAGGAATAGGAAAGTGGAGGGGGCCTGGTAAAAAGGATCGGGGTAAAAACGTCACTGCGTCGCGAAAGCTCAGAGGAAAGCGTATGCGGATAACGCTCGGCGGGCTTGAAGCAAAAGCAGTCTGCGCTCGGGTCCGCCAGCTCGGCGGCATCTCGATCAAGGTGCTGGCGCTTAGGTTCGCCCGACTGGCTGTCCACGGACTTTACCGTGTACCCCCGAGGAGGAGGGGGCACAGAAAAACGCGTCGCAAGGCTCAGCAGCAGCGAACACATGGCCACCACAATCACCAGGCCCCGCCAACCGCGCACGTTGATGTCAAAGCCTTTGCGAAGCATTATTCAGCGATCAGCTTATCGACCCCTCGGTTAGCCCCACTATACCATAGCCGAGTGGACTGGTATTCGAGGTCTTAGCACTATCGATTACCGTCGATCACACAGATTCAAGGATGCTTGACCAGCGTGCCGGGTTGTAAACGACGCCGGGGAGTCCAGCGCACTCCCGCCCAGATTGTGTGCCCCATGGGTGCATAACTCTTCGTTGAAGTCCCGCTGCTGCAGCAGAACGGGACACGAGCAGTCATCCGCAAACCGAGCTACAGATGATCTCTGGGCGCCGATGGGAGCGTCGGAAAAATTTGGATCCGGAGTCAGGTGCTGGGGCAGGCGAATTTCTGGACTCTGGTCATTGGAACAGCGTTGCTTCCCCTTATTGTCTTCCTCTTCAGCACAATCGTGACCAGGACTTTCAACATGCGCTGTACGATTGCGGCGGTCATTGGCGCCAGTGGGATCGTCGCGGCAATTCTCAACAGGTCAAAGGCATTTCAGCGGGCGGTTCCGATTATGATCGTCTTTCTGTCGCTTTTGACATTTGCGATTCACAGGCCCGGCTTGAGAAGGCCGTTTTCTGCCGGCGCCATAAAATATCTTTCTGATCCCTATCCCATCGTGATCGCCGACGGACTGCAGTTTTTTCCGCTGGAAGAATCTGCTTCCGCTGAGATCCGATCACGTCTGGTTTATCTAACGCTTCCTCCTGAGGTGCCGGCAAGCGACCCGATAAATCAACACGCAATCGAAAGATGGAAGGTCATCAATCCGAACGTGCCCGTCGACGACTTGGACGATTTCCTCAAATCGCATTCTAGGTTCTACGTTCTTGACCAGCAAAGCTCGGACGATACTCCTGCCAGCTATCTATTAAGCAAACACTTGATTGTGTTGGTGGCCCGATACGACGGATCTTTGATTTATAGGTCGTGTTCACCCTCCCAATCTGACATCCGCTGATCCGTCGCGCAGGCTGAAAGGTAGGTTCCCGTGCTGGCCTTGCCCACGTTACCAACGTCAGTGGCTTGAGACGGTCAGAACGGATATAAAGTGCAGGTTTCTGCCGAAGATTAATGAGAAGGGAAACGGATAAAGCGGTATTGCCCTGTCCACCCTCTGCTCCGTTAGGTCCGCGTCGCGATAGAGTTCCTTCCATTGTTGTCCGGAAAGATAGGTATAGGGCAGCACGACCCCGTACGGCCGATTGCCCGCCCAATCCATCAGTCGCAAGGTCCAATGATCGAGGGAGGTCTCCGCAACATGATCCTTAATCAGGATGAAACTCCGGCAAAGACGCGAGGCATCGCGCACAATTGAGAGCGGATCCAGGGAATGGTGCAGAACGTCAATGAACATGCAGCCGTCAAAAGACTTATCCGGAAACGGCAAATGTACTCCGTCGAAGCCAGTGCATGGAATAGCGCAGTTGGCGCGAGCAGAGTACTCCGCACCAGTCACCTGGAGTCCGGGAACTGTCTGGGATATGGTCTTCGCGATGGTGCCGTCTCCACATCCAACATCCAGTAATGTCGAGCACGGCGGAAGCATTTCTTTGATCCGCTCAGCCAGTACAGCGACACGGCGCTTGTGGACTAGCTTCCCGTGCATTCTGCCAGCCAGCGCTAAATGTCTACTACTGGTCGTCGCGTCGCTCACAGTTACCACAGTATAGGTTNNCCCTTTCCTGCCCGACGATCCACTGACAAATACGCATCGGGAGAAATCCTGTTCTCTCGAAGATCAGTTCTTCAAAGACACGATTAAATTGCCGGAGGTGCCCGATGTGGCCATCAGCCGCGAGCGCTGCCAGTTGGTAGCTCTGACGGCTCCGGCTGCGTAATGTTTATGGAGACTTCAAGATAGGCAATCTCATTCTTGCCTCATCTTTGCGCGTAAACAATCCCCGGGGCTCCGTAAGGAGGATCAGAAACCATCCGAATGTAGGCGAT
>PLHN01000192.1 GCA_003139975.1 Acidobacteriaceae bacterium | reverse complement strand
ACGCCCATGAAGGCGATGAGCGCACCGAAGTTAAGCATTTCCGCGCCCAGGCCGTAGCTCATCACGAAGGCGCCTATTAAGGCAATTGCTCCGACGAACAGCACGTTGTTGCGGGGCACGCGATGCCTGGCATCCACGGCCCCGAAGAACGATTTCGGCAGCGCGTTGCTGCGTCCCATCCCATAAAGCAGACGGGCGGCGCCAATTTGCGCGCCCATGCCCGAGCCAAAGTTGGCCACGAGCAGCGTAAAGCCGATGATGGCAAACATCGGTTTCCAGGCGCGTCCGGCGACGTGAACAAAGGCCGTGTCGACGTCGGGGAAAGGCTGCGAAGCCGGCCAAATCAGCTGCGCGGCGTAGACTTCAACGGCCGATAAAATCCCGATGACAAGACACGTAAAAACGGTGGCGAGCAGGATGTTGCGCCGCGGGTTTTCCGCTTCTTCGGAAAGTGTGGAGATGCCATCGAAGCCGATGTAAGTGAGCACGGCGATCGAAGTTCCGCCCAGAACGGCTTTCGTATTCCAGAGAGTAGGGTCATAGAACGGCCGCGTAAAGAACCCCGCCTCATCATGCGGATGACCGAATATGTACCGGGCCGCGACCACGAAGAAGATGGCGATGACCACGCCCATGCCGGCGGCCAAAGCGGAGTTCACGCGTGCTGAAGTCTTAACGCCTTGTACATTGAGGCCGGTAAAGACCAGCGCGAAGAAAACCGCCCACACCCAGTAAGGCACCCCCGGAGCAAAAACATGCGCTTGCTGGCTGCACCAGATCGTGCAGATGATTGGGTTGAGCATGTAATCCATGACCATGCTCCAACCGGTGACATAACCAAGCGCGGGGTTAATTTCCTGGCCGACATAGGTAAACGCGGAACCGGCGCTGGGATAGGCGCGCGCCATGCGGCCATAGCTGATCGCGGTGAACAGCATAGCGACCATGGCAATCAGAATTGTAGTCACCACGTGGCCGCGGCCGCGATCGCTGAGAACGCCAAACACCGACATCGGCGCGACCGGCTGAATCACGATAATGCCGTACAGAATTAAGTCCCAGAGGCTTAGGGAGCGCTTAAGGCGAGGTGCTTCCGTGGAAGTAGTTGTGCCTGAGGTCATGGTCTATTGCTCCGGGAATGCTTCCAGGTTCATCACTTCAAACGGCTCGAGCGTTAGCGTGCGTTTCTCGCCGGCAACCAAGTGAAACGGTTTCATGTCGCGATCTTTACCCCAAGGGCTCTGCGCCTGAAACCTGCGAGCGGCCGACGAAGGCAATTCGAAAGCCTCAGCCACATCGAGAGCATAAGTCTGCGGTTTGTCGCTCGGATTGCGCAAGGTAAGAATGCCCTTTTGCGGCGACCATGCAGCCCAGCCGTAGACCTCCAATTTACTCGGGTCGCCTCCAATCCAGTGCGTGTCGATCAAAACATCCGCGTTGCGGCGCGCCCATTGCGCGGTTTCCGCCAGCATGTCCCAGTCTTCGTCCGACAACAGCGAATGACTAATGTACATCTCCTGCAGTTGCGTGCCGCTGCTAAAGTAGGAATGCACCTCATTCGGAAAATCGTTTCCCGGATCGCTGCCGAGATTCCGGGCCTGCCGCGCGTAGATAAGTCCGTGAAGCATGACCGAGTTCAAAGGAAACAGCGGCCCCTGTTGCACCACGCCGTGATAGGTATCTGAATCGCGATACGTGATCCAACGTTCGCGCCACGTGCCGACTCCAGCAAAATCGTGGTCGTCGCCACCTCTCCAGATGGAATCGGCATACTGCAGCCAGAAAGGCGAGGGGTAGGTGCCGGTCGTCAGGTTGATGTAAATTCCGGGACTCTCCGAACGCCATTCGCTCATAAGGCTGATCGCGGCCTGGAAGTCGCTGTCAAACCGGCTTCCCGGCAGCACACTGTTCACATTCCCGGTGCCGTCAATCTTGAATTGGTTGACTCCGTACTCGCGAATGAAGTTTAACGTCACGTCTCGGAATCGGGCGTAGTATTTCGGTCCGGAAAGAGCAAACCCTCCCTCATTCGTTTCGAAACCGTGCACCCGGCCGTACTTGAGGCGCTCTTCTTTTGCCGTGTCATACCCTCCCCAGGGAGAGAGCCAGACACCAACCCCGGCTCCGTATTGCGCGGCAGCAGCCTTGAGAGGAGCAAATCCATTCGCGAAGCCCGCGCCAAAACTCCACAGCGTGTGCGGATCGTCCCAGCCATCGTCAAACAGAAACGAATCCATCTTGACGCCGCGCTTTTGGACCAACTCTTTCCCGAAGGAACGAATCACGTCGAGAGCAGCCGCTTCATCGTATGGGTTGTTATAGCCAATGTCATACCACGAGTTGTAATGCAGAAATGGCCGATAAGGACGGGCTCGTTCGCGTTCGATGTAGTTCAGGAGGCCCCGACGCATCTGACCCGCCGGACTCACGCCGATCACCGATGAGTAAGTCACCGTCTGCCCCCCGCGCAGCCGCAACGCGCGATGAATCGAACATATCGCTTCTTCATTTTTGACCTCGCAGGCAGAGAGCGGGTGCTCAAAGCCGGCAAAGAAGTTTCCCATAATCAGCGGAGAGCCCTTGACTGTCCCATCTACGCGGGCCGAAGGCATCTTGGAATCAATCAGCTCAACTTCCGTGATCGGCTGATCGCGGTCTGCGTGAAACGAGAGTTCCTGTCTCACGTAGTTGGAGCCATCGCGCAGAATCCCTCTCCAGGTAACCAGCAGTTTTTGCTCAGAGTCTTCGAAGACCAGTACGACCTGCTGGCCGGGATGGTGCTGCACAGCCTGTGAGGCCGCTGGTGCAACCCGCAAGTCTTCGATTCGCGGACCATCCTTAATGCGCATGGTCGAGGAACGAAGGATTCCGCCGTCTTTGAACTTGAGAACGAAAAGATCTTTCGAGAGCGGAATGCTCTTTTCGCCAGGGTGCGCGATCAGTTCCGACCCGGCGACTCTGCCTTGGCCAAGGGACCATCGCGCGGTGAACATGTTGTTTTCAAGGACAATGTAGTCTCCTTGGATGGTGACTCGCGCTCCGCCCGGATCGACGCCATAAAGGGTTGATGTTTCCCCGATGCAGGCCGCCGGAAGCAAACACGCGCATCCGAGTAGTATTAGTTTTCTGGCAAGTATCATGGTGCGTCGGTTGAGCTGAACCTCCATGAATACTACAATCCTGGCGCTGCCGCGAATCATTCAATTCATGAATCTACTTCGACGGTACCGCAGGGTCGTTGCATGCGCATATTAAGGAGCCCAGGATGAACGACAAGATCCCCGAGCAAGATCCGTTTGTGGCTATGGTTACGGCCAAAGCTGAAGTGAACCTGCGCCTCAGCGACTTTCAGCCGTGTTCCATGCTGGTGTCCTCTGTTCACGAGGTTCCCTGGCCCAAGTTTCCGGTCATTGACTACCACAATCACCTCGACTCTCTGGAACCCGCCGACGTTTTGCGCATCATGGATGAATGCGGGATCGAGCGCGTTGTCAACATCACGATGCGCACCGGCGAAGCCGCGCTGCGAACCATAGACAGATTTCACACCGCAGCCGCCGATCGTTTCTCCACGTACGGCTGGATGGATT
>PLHN01000393.1 GCA_003139975.1 Acidobacteriaceae bacterium | reverse complement strand
CCGCGACATCCAGGACGCCGCCGATCTCCTGCACCCCGTCTACCAAAGCACAAAGAAGCGCGATGGCTACGTCAGCCTCGAAGTGTCGCCGTACCTGGCCAACGACACAAACGGCACGTTAGACGAAGCCCGTCGCCTCTGGAAGACAGTGGGGCGTGACAACATCATGATCAAAGTCCCCGGCACGCCGGCCGGCATTCCCGCGTTCCGCCAATTAATCAGCGAAGGCATCAACGTGAACGTCACGTTGCTTTTCGCGCAGCAAGTCTACGAAGAGGTGGCCGCCGCTTACCTCGACGGAGTGGAAGAGTTCGCCGCAACCGGCGGCGATGTCGGCAAAATCGCCAGCGTAGCCAGCTTCTTCATCAGCCGCATCGATTCGCTCGTCGATTCGCTGGCCGCGGAAAAACTCAAAACCGAATCCGATCCCGCGCGCAAAGCAAGATTGCAAAGCATTCAGGGCAAAGTCGCCATTGCCAATGGCAAACTGACCTACGAAGCTTACGAGCGTATATTTTCGACTCCGCGCTGGAAGGCCCTAGCGGCCAAAGGCGCGCAAACCCAGCGCGTCCTCTGGGCCAGCACGAGCACCAAAAATCCCAAGTATCGCGATGTTATCTACATCGAAGAACTCATCGGGCCCGACACCGTCAACACCGTGCCGCCGGCCACGCTCGACGCGTTCCGCGATCACGGCAAACCGCGCCAGAGCCTCACGGAAGATATCGGAGGCGCTCGCAAAACCATGTCCGATCTGGCTGCCGCCGGAATCGTAATGAACGACGTCACCGACAAACTGACGGCTGACGGCGTGAAGCTCTTTGCCGACGCCTTCGACCAACTTCTGGCCGCCGTGGAGAAAAACTCGCGCCGCGCTTCGACGCCCCAAGTCAACGCGCAGAGCGCCACGCTCCCCGCCGACTTGGACGCTAACGTAAAAAAAAACGTTAACGACTGGCGCGCATCCGGAAAAGTAAGACGGCTCTGGCAAAAAGACGCCAGCCTCTGGACCAATGACGACGAAGCCAACTGGCTGGGCTGGCTTGCCATTGCCGAGGATCAAATCGCGAATTCTGCCCGCCTGAAAAGTTTCGCCGCGGAAGTCAAGGAGGCAGGCTTCACCGACGTTCTCCTGCTCGGCATGGGCGGCTCCAGCCTCTGCCCCGAAGTCCTGTCGCTGACCTATCCCCAAACAGCCGGGTTCCCGCGACTGCACATCCTCGATTCGACGGATCCCGCGCAGATCAAAGCTGTCGAAAAGAAAATCAATCTCGCCAAAACTCTGTTCATCGTCTCCAGCAAATCCGGCAGCACGCTCGAACCCAACATCTACAAGCAATATTTCTTCGAGCGGGTGCAGCAAACAGTGGGAGCCGACAAGGCTGGCAGCCACTTCGTCGCCATCACCGACCCCGGCTCCAAAATGCAGCAAGTCGCCGAGCGCGACCGCTTCCGCCACATCTTCTACGGAGTTCCCTCGATCGGTGGCCGCTATTCCGCGCTCTCCAACTTCGGCATAATCCCCGCCGCAGCCATGGGCATGGACACCGTCAAGTTCCTCGCCCGCACCAAAGAAATGGTCGACGCGTGCGCCGCATCTACCCCCATAGATCAGAATCCCGGTGTGATGCTAGGCATCATCCTGGGCTCCGCCGCAAAAATGGGCCGAGACAAAATCACGCTTATTACGTCTCCCGGAATCGGCGATCTCGGCGCATGGCTCGAGCAACTGATCGCCGAGTCCACCGGGAAGATTGGCAAGGGCATCATTCCCGTGGATCGCGAAGCGCTCGGCGCACCTGACGTTTATGGCAGCGATCGCATCTTCGCCTATCTTCGCCTCGACGGCGGACCCGACGCCGCACAAGATGCCAAAGTCGCCGCGCTGGAAAAGGCCGCACAACCCGTAGTCCGCATTGCCGTAGCCGACATCTACAACCTCGGCCAGGAATTCTTCCGCTGGGAGATCGCCACCGCCGTAGCGGGCTCCATCATCGGCATCAACGCCTTCAACCAGCCCGACGTCGAAGCCAGCAAAATCGAAACCAAGAAACTGACTTCCGAATATGAAAGCAAAGGCTCTCTGCCCGCTGAAAAGCCAGTGCTCGAAGAAGACGGTTTCAAACTCTTCACTGACGACAAGAACGCCGCCGCACTGGCCCAGGCTGCTGGCTCTGGTCGCACGCTGGCCAGCTATCTGCGAGCGCACCTTGCCCGCATCAAGCCCGGCGACTATTTTGCCGTGCTCGCCTACGTCGAGATGAATGCTGAGCACGAGGCGCTGCTGCAAACACTGCGCATGAGCGTGCGCGACAAAAAGCACGTGGCCACTTGCCTCGGCTTCGGTCCCCGTTTTCTGCACTCGACCGGCCAAGCCTATAAAGGAGGCCCCAACAGCGGAGTCTTCCTCCAGATCACCTGCGATGACGCAGCCGATTTTCCAGTCCCGCAGCAGAAATACACGTTCGGAGTGGTGAAAGCAGCCCAGGCTCGAGGAGACTTCGCGGTCCTCGCCGATCGCAACCGCCGCGCGCTGCGCGTCCATATCGGCAGCGACGTGAAAGCCGGCTTAAAGAAGTTAGCGCAAATTATGCAGCAATCGTAGGCCAGAGCAACAGCTTCGGCCCGACCCGAATCAGCTTGCTCGAAGCTCGCCGCTAAGGTTCAAGGAGCACCAATGCAACTCGGAATGGTAGGTCTAGGCCGCATGGGCGCAAACATGACTCGCCGGCTCATGCGCGGAGGTCATCAACTCGTCGTCTCCGATCTCAGCCCTGACGCCGTCAAGGGTCTGGCGGCCGACGGCGCAACCGGTTCCTCCTCGCTTGCTGATCTCGTCAGCAAACTCACTGCCCCGCGCGCGGCTTGGGTGATGGTGCCGTCGGGCGATCCTACGCAGAAGACGGTCGAGACCCTTCTCTCTCTGATGCAGTCGGGAGACACCATCATCGACGGC
>PLHN01000249.1 GCA_003139975.1 Acidobacteriaceae bacterium | reverse complement strand
CTGAGGCCTGACACCTGAGACCTAAATATGGCAAATGAAAACGAAAAAGAACTTGCCGGACGCGCTGCGGCGAAACTGGTGCGCGATGGCGATGTGGTCGGGCTGGGCACGGGATCAACCGCCTACTTTGCGGTCGTCGCGCTGGGCGAGCGCGTGAAGGCCGGGCTGAAAATCGTCGGCATTCCCACCTCGAATGCCACCGCTGACTTGGCGAAGAAAGTTGGCGTGCCGTTGACTACGCTTGATGAGCATCCGGAAATTGACATCACTATTGATGGCGCGGATGAGGTCGATCCGCGGCTTAACCTGATTAAAGGCGGAGGCGGCGCGCTGCTGCGGGAGAAGGTTGTGGCTTCGGCGTCGAAGAAGATGGTTGTGATCAGCGACTCCAGCAAGCTGGTGCCGGTGCTAGGCAAGTTTCCGCTTCCGGTTGAAGTCATTTCCTTTGCGCGCGCAGTGGTCGGAAAGAAGATCGCGGGCCTTGGAGCGTCGGTCAAATGGCGCACACGAGCTGACGGCAGTCCTTATCTCACGGACAACGGGAATCCAATTCTCGATTGCAGCTTTGGGGAGATTGAGGACCCGGCCGCGCTGGCGCGCATTTTGAGTGACATGCCGGGCGTCGTGGAGCATGGGCTGTTTATTGGATTGGCAACGGTGGCGCTGGTGGGAAAAGGGACGTCCGTCGAAGAAATTGTGCGCCCTTAGAGCGGGTCGTGTAGCCCAACACTACACAACTAGGGGCTGCAGCCGCTGACCGCTGAAGAGTCAACTGCCGACGATATCTCCTCGCTGCCTGACGTAGAATTGAAGGCCAAGTTACTCTCGCGCCTACCAGGAGCACGCCGATGAGTAAGTCCCACGACAAACAGTCAAGAGCGAAAGACCGACGGAAGTATAACCGCGAACATAAGCCCGCCTCGCTGCAGGGCCATTCCGAACGGCAGGAGCATGTTCTGGTGGGGAATCACGAGACGGAGAAGCGTGGGGCAAACACACTCGCATTTCAATCATCCGGTCCCGCAGAGCGATACGGGTCTCCCAATGCTGGCACCACCCATATAGCTCCAAATCCGATGGATCGGCGGATGTTCCTCGCCACGGCGGCTCTGGTGATGCTGGGTGTGCCGCCCGCTCTTCAGACAACGGCGGAGATCGCAATGATCATTGGCGAGAAAATGGGACAGCGAAGGGAGGCCGCAACTAGGGAAGACGAACTTCACGAGCTCCTAAATTGTTACCTTTACCCCTCGATTCCAGGTCGCCGACTAGAATCCAGGGTTCCACTAGTCCCGGCAATGCGCGACCCTTGGGGTCCGGCTAATAGACGATTTTCGGGTTCGGGAAATGCCGTTTCTGCAGCCTACATCGCCGCCTTTCGCGTTTGGAGAGATCCGCGTGTAGTTGAGCAAATAAAAGTCGAGGACGACGATGCCCCAGTACTTATTGCGAGCCACCTTACAAATGAGAGGGCTGCAGAATATTTTGGCGACCCAAGCGCAGATCGACCCATTCATAGGCCTCACCACCGAGATTCCGTGGGGAGGATTCGCAGCAGAGCTCCGCTGGGCCATCTACACTCGCAAGGATGCAAGAGTAATGACCAAGCGTGAGCTGTTCGAAGGATCGCCGCAAATTCGCCGGGCGCCAGATCATGCATTGTCGGACTTAGATAATCGCAGGCTGCCACAACCCGAATTTCGACATCAGGGCGACATCGACTTTCAGTTGGACGACTATTTGTTGATCACTGTTCTACCGCGCGACTCTAGGCTTGATCGGCGAATTATTTCTCTCGCGGGCCTTCATAAGGCAGGCACTTTGGCGGCAGAAGCACTATTGAGCGATGGCAAACTAGCGCAGTCAATTCTGAAGAAGGTTCATACGAAAGTGGAGGGGCTCCCTTATTATCAAGCACTCATCCATTTGAAAGTCGATCACTCAACTGGGACGCCAGCGCCCACGTGCTTGGAATTGGTGGATGCTGAGCCGATTAAGAACGTAAGTCGACTGAAGTTGTAGGAAACTAGCCCAATGCTCGGCCGTCACGCCGCCGAAGCCAAGTCACAGGGGGAGCATTTCGTCTTCCACCGCTCTTCTCGCTTCCTCCAGAGTAATCATCAACGTCATCGGCTCGACCGGTGACGTAACAAATCCCCATTTCTCGTAGAAGCGTTTGGCGCGCTCTGAAATCGCATGCACCAGGATCGCGCGGATGCCGGCAATCTCCGCCGCCTGGAGAGTGCGCAGCACCGCGTCGCGCAACAGAGCGGGACCAATTCCTGCGCCTTGCATTGTCCGATCGACCGCGAGCCTCCCGAGTACCATCACCGGAACCGGTTCCGGCATATTGCGGCGCACGCGGCCGGGCGCAACCACGTGAGCCACCGCTCCCACGGCGAGCGCGTAATAGCCGACAACCCGTTTTGCCGCGCAGACCACGTAGGTTCGCGAGGCCCCGCTTTGCTCGTTCAGGAGCGCGCGCTTCCTCAGCCAGTCATCGAGCGCCGGCTCTCCGGAGTGAAATTGCGACAGGTCATGGCTGGGAGAAAGTTTTTCGGGAGGCGCGATCGACTTCAGGCCGGCACTCATTTGTCCCAGGGCGCCCGCGTCTTGAGCAGACGCGCCAGGCGAGGATTGGCCGCTGGAGGCTTGTCGAGCATGGCTTGGAACCGTTTGAATTGGACGTCGTCGAGAGCGAAATAGCGCCGGTCGAGGAGGATAGCTTCCGCTTCGCGACAAGCTGTTTCCAGCATGAAGTCCGAGCGGCTGCGGCCGAGGGCCTGCGCGGCGCGATCAATGAGATCCTTCTGTCCGCCACTCACCCGGAGATTGATGTTCTTGCCGCGTGCCGTATCCAGGTTGGCCTCAGTTTGGGGCATTCGCGCCTCCGATCAAGTGCAATTATGTGCGCACATTCAATATACAGGCACGTGCGCACATTGTCAATGCATGCTTGCCTGCCGACAAATTCCGGGCTCACGAGATTACAATCGCCTTTAGCGCCGCAAGCAGCCGGTCTACTTCCTCCATCGTGTTGTAGTGCAGCAGGCCGATGCGGAGGAAGCCGCCGGAGCGCTCTACGTCTAGCTGCTCGGTTACGTTGAGGGCGTAGTAGTTGCCGTCCCAGGTGAAGAAGCCACGCTCGCCTAGCTTGGTGGCGAGTTCGAGCGGCGTGTGGCCTTCGATGCGGACTACGGTTGTGGCACAGCGATGGTCGAAGCGGCTCGGGTCGGTGATGCCGTAGAGCTTCA
>PLHN01000125.1 GCA_003139975.1 Acidobacteriaceae bacterium | reverse complement strand
ACCATCCGAATGTAGGCGATGAGGGCCTGAACTTCAGATTTCGACAAAGTGTATCCGTAGGAAGCCATGAGCGGCGACTTATTCAACGCAGGTCCGCCGTGCGAGATGATCGCGATCAGGTCAGCATCGGTCATCTTGTTGATCGTGTCGCCTTCGGTGAACGGGTGCGGCTTGACGTCGAGATTGTCGTAGTTCGAGACGCGCTCGGGCGAGGATTCCTGGTTGTGACAGCGGGCGCAGTATTGGTCGTTGAGCTGGCTACCGAGCGTTTCCTGATAGCCGAGAGCGATCTCTTCGAGTTTCAGTTCGACGGTCTTGCCGGTTTTGGCCACGGTCGTGGCTGTGAGCTGATAGCGGCCGGGAATGGTGCCGACCGAAATATTCGAAGTGAATTGACCGCTGGAATCGGTGAGGCCGGCTGCGGGGTCGAGATAGATGCCGTTCGGGCCGTGGAGAACGACGAGCGCCCCGGTGACCGCATTGCCCTGATCGTCGTTGACCTGCACGACGACGGGCTGCGGCAACGGCGTGCCAACCTCGGCCAGTTGCTTGCCGCCGCTTGATTCGACGATGGCGGCGCCGTAGGCGGTAGGGCTGGGCAGGGAATAGGTCGCCGCAGCATGCTGCGTGCACCCGATGTGCAAGCCCGCAGCAAAAACTAAGAACAGGATGCAAGCGGTGTGCTTCATCGCTTCTTGGCCTCCTGTCGTTCGCTTCCTTTTTGCGTCATGAGGAATGCAGTGAGCGCGTGGGCGTCGTCGTCGCTCATGTTGCGCTTCGGCTCCTGCGTGCCGGGCCGCAAGGCCGCTGGGTCCTTCATCCAGTTGTAAACCCAGGCTGCCGTGAGCCGCGAGCCAACGTGGGCCAGCGTGGGGCCGATGTAGCCCTTGTCCTGCTTCGTGTCGATGATGTGACACGACTGGCATCCGTACTTCGAGTAGTAGAGCTGCCGGCCGAGCTCCACTTGCGCCGTCGGATAACCGGTAAGCGGCATGGAATCGCGGTCTACCTTGGGTGATTGATAAACGGTCAGGATGTAGTCCGTGAGCGTGTTGATCTCTGCCTCGGTCAGATTGAACTTGGGCATGCGGCGGATAAGCGCGGGCCGCAGCGTGTTGGGATTGCGGAAGAATTGCACCAGCCAGTCGCGCTGCACCGAGCTGCCTTCCCATGTTAGATCGGGCGCCATGTCGCCGCCGCGCCCGTTGATGGCGTGACACTCAAAACAATTCAGGTCACTGATAAGTTGCCCGGCCTTTCCAGCTGGCTCGTAGCGCGAAGGCGGAGGCGCAGGCACCGTTTTTGCCGCCGGAATGGTCAGCGACCGCTCATTGTGCGAGAGCAGCGCATTGGTGAGCGCATCAATCTGCGCCGGGGTGAAAGTGAACTGCGGCATCTTCAGCGAAGCCCCGAACGCACGCGGTTGCTTGATCTTCGCGCCGATATAGTCGTACAGCGTGTGCGGCACGCCCGGAGCGAACGCCAGCTGATTCACTGGCTTCGAGCCAATCTTCGTGAGTTCGGGCGCGAAGTTCTCGGGGCGCTTGAGACCGTTGATCTCGTGGCAGGACGCGCATCCGTAATCATTGACCAGGCGCTTGCCGTGCGCGATCTGCTCGGGAGTGGGCGCGTCCAGGTGAACATTTGCCAGCAGATCGTTGTCGGCTTTCGCGAGGAGGAAGCCGGTGAGTTCGCCGACTTCCTGATCGTTGAAGCGGTAGTGCGGCATACCGGTTCCCGGATCGTAATCATGGGGATTGCGAACCCATGCCTGCAACCACTCGGGCTTTACCTTGGAGCCGACTTTGGTGAGTTCCGGTCCAACGTTGCCGCCGACCAGATTGCCGGCAGCGTTCTGGACGGCATGGCAGGAGGCGCAGAACGATTCGCCGTAAAGGCTGGACGCTTTTGTTTGCAGCTCGGCATCGTCTTTCACTTTCTTCGCCGTGTCGAGCGACGCCTGCACCACTTTGAGCGAGCCCGGCGTGCTCGACGAAATCAGAAACGCTGATATGTCGCGAGCGTCATCGTCGTTCAGCTTGAAGTTGGGCATCGTCGCCGTGGTCGAATAGGTCTGCGGGTCTTTCAGCCACGCGAAAATCCACTCGCGCGTTGTTTTGTCGGCGATGTGGGCGAGAGACGGAGGATCGTCTGTGCCGGTAATTACCGTGCCATCCGGCCGCTTGATCGTGTGGCAATGAACGCAGCCGTAGGCGCGCAGCATTTTGCGGCCGAGATTCAATTGCGGCGTGCCCTTCAGGTCTTGTTGGTGACACTGGCCGCAAGATGACTCGAGATACTTTGCCGGCAGCAGCGGCTCTTCCCAAGCCAGTGTGCTCTTGTGCGCGTCTTCTACGGACGTTGCAGTGCCCTGGCCGCGGTGGCAGACCACACAACCGAACTCTTCTGCTTTGTGAGGGATCGGCGGATGCGGGCGGTACGGTTGAATCGAAACGTCCGCCAGAGTTGTTTCCTTAAGCGCGCTGTGGCAAGTAGTGCAGCGATCGACCACGCCCATCTCGGGGAGCCAGATCTGCTGGATGCCAGGTTCAAAGTGACGCTGCAGTGTGACGGCGTCGCTGCGCTTCGAGATAAGGCGCTCGTAGCCACGCTGGTAGCGGTGCCAGTCGGCGAAGAAGTTCTTGGCCGGCGCGATGGCCAGCAGGATCAACAGGACCAGGCTGATCCAGCCAAACAGAATCACGGTGTCGCCGAAGAGCTTTTGGCGGAGTTTTTCGAGAGGATCGGGAAGGCTCACTGAACTCCTCCAGGGCCGGCCCACGGCAATACCCAAGCCCAGCCGGGGCCGCGGAAAAGGGTGCCAACGGCGGTCAGAACAATAAGTTCAAACAAGAACCAGCTCATAATCCAGAAGGAAAGCGGTTTGGCGGCGAGCGAGCGGCGGAACGAGGAGACCGAGTCGGGCGGTGTCGCCGCCGCAAGCGCCATCAACCCCACTGCCATCAAAGTTGGAATCAGCGCGACTATCACGTCGAAGACGAGCAGGAAGATACAGAAGACCGACGAGGCTACCCAGAAGATTCGCAGGCGCTTCTGGCGGTCTCTAGTGAACAGGCCCGCCGCATCGACGTTGACGTTGAAGTAAGGAATCACAATCAGCGCGATCACGACCAGCGTCGGCACCAGCACGCCCGCCACTACCGGCGGGAAGTAATGCAGTAGTTCCTGAAGTCCGAGAAAGTACCACGGTGCCTTGGCCGGGTTGGGCGTGTGCGTAGGATCGGCCAGGCCTTCGAGCGGCGCATTGAAGAACAGCGAAATCAGAATCAGCGTGCAGGCGAGGACTTCGACGGCGATCGCAGCCCGAAACAGAACCTCGGGAAACGACTGCACTTTCGCCTCGTCGTAAGCCTTTACCTGGGCCGAGGTGCGGCGCGTGACGAAGGCGACGCGCAGCGGCGTTTTGCGCGCATCGGAATTTACGCTGGCGGCAAAGGTCTTTGGGTCGTCGCTCATAGCGGTGGCCTCGCGGAAGCTGTCGTCATTACTACGCCGGGCTCGCTGTGCCGCGAATACAGGCCGCCGTCCTTGCGAATCCGCCAGAAATGGATGGCAACCAGGAGTAGTGCCGCCAGTGGCAGAATCATGCAGTGCAGAACGTAGAAGCGGAGCAGAGCGTTGGCGTTGACGAAATGCCCGCCCAGCATCAGGAAGCGAACCTTGTCACCCATGACCGGAACGGCGGAAGCGATGTTCGATCCGACCGTGATCGCCCAGAACGCGAGCTGATCCCACGGGAGAAGATAACCGGTGTAGCTGAGCAGCANNACCAGGAAGACCATGGCGTGCGCCGACCAACGATGCAGGTTGCGCAAGAACTGGCCGGAGGAAACGACGAACTGCAGGTCTTTGGTGTCGGCATAGGCCTGCGGTGCCGAAGGATGATAATAAAGCATCAGCAGGATGCCGGTAATCACGAGGATTCCGAACGTGCCCAACGACAGCGTACCCAGGTACCAGGTTGCGTTGAACTCGAGGAGGCGAGTGCGCACCTTGGTGGGCAGCAGGTGGAGAAAAACGTTCTGCTGAATCGCCATCGAGTTGTGCAGNNGTGCTGTGGCCCGTGCCGCCTCGAAATACCGAACGCCAGGCCCTGGTTTCGCGCAACTCGCCGAAGTATTTGTTGAACGTTGTGCTCATTCCTAAACCCTCACGAAAGTCTGCGGGCGAATCTCCTGGGACCGATCGACGATCAACTCCCCTTCATCGCTGAGCGACATCTTGAGCCACGGAAGCGGCCTGGGCGCAGGGCCTTCAACTTTTTCTCCAGGCGTCTTGCCAGGAGGCTGAAAAACAGCGAACTTGCTGCCATGGCACGGGC
>PLHN01000129.1 GCA_003139975.1 Acidobacteriaceae bacterium | reverse complement strand
CTGGTGGTGGACATGCGCTCGCTGCCGATCCTGCGGCGGTTCGCGCCGGTGGTCTTCGACGCGACGCACTCGGTGCAGACTCCTTCGGCGGCCAATGGCGTGAGCGGCGGGCAGCCGGAGTTCATCGCGGTGCTGGCGCGCGCGGCGGTGGCGGCGGGCGTGGATGGCGTGTTCCTGGAAGTACATGACAATCCGAAAGAGGCCAAGAGCGACGGGGCGAATGCCCTGGACACGCGGAGTCTGCGCGGCGTGCTGAAGGAATTGCTGGCCGTGCGCAAGGCGATCGAGACGGCGCATGTGACGCCGTAATCCCTGGATGAGACCGTTCTCACGCCCACACTAAAACACTGGGCCACCCGGAAAAGAGACTGCATCAGCGTGGCAAGGAACTCTCCAGAACGCCATCGACCATGCGTGGAGCATGCCTTGCGCTGTCGCATGCTATACTTTTTGATTATCGTTGCTGTCGCTTTCAGCACACGGAGGACTGTATCGACAAACGTTTTATCCGCATGAATGAGCGCATCCGCGCACGCGAAGTGCGCGTGATCGGCGATGAAGGCGAACAAATCGGCATCATGCCTCCCTTCGAAGCGCTCAAGATGGCCCGCGAGAAGAATCTCGACCTGGTGGAAATTTCCCCAACTGCGCAACCGCCGGTTTGCCGCATCATGGATTACGGAAAATTCCTGTACCAGAACGAAAAGCGCGAGCGCGAAGCGAAAAAGAAGCAAAAGGTTATCACGGTCAAGGAAGTGAAGTTTCGTATCAACGTGGACGATCACGACTACGAAACCAAAAAAAATCACGTGCTGCGATTCCTCGACGAGGGAGATAAAGTCAAGGCGACCATCTTCTTCCGCGGACGCGAAATGACCCGCCAGAGTTTGGGCCGGCAGATTCTGGAGCGCCTGATCAAGGACGTGGACAGTAAGGGGTTGGTGGAGTTCCGGCCACGCCAGGAAGGCAACACGCTGCACTTGATTCTGGCGCCAAAGAAAGACGCGGGCGCGAAGGAAAAACCGGCCGCCAAGCCCGCGCCGAAAGTGACTCCTCCTCCGCCGCAGGAACAGGGCGGAGCGCAGACAGCGTAGAAGCGGCTGTCAGCTCTCAGTCATCAGCCATCAGTAAAATCTCATGGCGCGATCGCTTGAGCTAACGGGATGGTGCGCTGCATGCGTCGAAGGTTTTAATTGAGAGCTGACAACTGAAAGCTGAGAGCTATTTATGCCAAAACTGAAAACACACAAAGGCGCTGCCAAGCGCTTCAAGAAAACCGGCACGGGTAAGATCAAGCGTCACAAGGCGGGGTTGCGCCATATCCTGTCATCCAAGGCAAAGAAGCGCAAGAAGCAACTCGGCCAGGCCACCTTGGTGAGTGACGGAGATTACAAAAAAGCGGCACGAATGATCCCGTACAAATAATGGAGCGGCGGGCGCATCGCCCGTCCTTAACCAAAGTCTGCGGATCTTTCGAGAACCGCAGCGGCGCGTGAAGAGGTCAGACTTCGAAAATCCCAATGGGTAGAAGTCTCCTTACCTCCAACCGCCAGACGAAGCAAAAAGGAGAACAGCAATGCCTCGTGTAAAACGCGGAACCAAACGCCGCGCCAAGCGCAAAAAGATTCTTGAACGCGCGAGCGGATATTTCCTAACTAAATCAAAACTCTACCGGTCGGCGAAAGAAGCCGTCGAGCGCGGGCTGAAGTTCGCCTACTCGGGCCGCAAGCAGAAGAAGCGCCAGTATCGCTCGATCTGGATTGTGCGCATCGGCGCCGCCTCGCGGCTGCATGGACTTAGCTATAACAAGTTCATCAATGGCTTGAAGAAAGCCGGGGTCGAACTGGACCGCAAGATTCTGGCCGAGTTGGCGGTGAACGATCCGGCGGGCTTCGGCCATCTCGCAGAGCAGGCGAAGACAGCTCTTAGCTCTTAGCCGTTAGCTCTTAGCCCTATAAAGCTCTGTCATCCTGAGCGGAGTAGCTGCTTCGCGGAGACGAAGCAGTTACGGAGTCGAAGGACCCCTACACGCCGTGTACCGTTCGGCCGCTGAAGGGAGTTCTCACCGGAAACTCGCGATGATATTTCCCTGAGAGTCACAGGAATTGGCCTACACCGTTTCCAAGCTGACCGACTTCTCGGCCACCGCGCTCGATAGCGCGGTGCGCGATCTGCTGTCCGCGCTCGACCAGGAAGCGGAAGGGGTTCTCGCGAGCAAAGTAGCCGAACCCGAACACGATGCCGGATGGAAAAAGCGGTGGGATGAATGGAAGGTCTTCCGTGATCGTTGGATAGCGCGCAAGAATGGCATTACGACGCAGATAAATGAGCTTTGGCTAAAAGCTGCGCCTAAGGAGACTAAACGCGAAGTCGGACAGCAAGTCAATCGACTGAAAGGGGAGATCGAGGGAAAGGTCAAGGCAACGGAAGAACGCCTCCAACATCAGCAATGGAACGCAGAAAAGGCCGTTATCGAGTCTACTCCTGGAAGGTCATTCGCCACCTACGATGAGGCCCTGAAAGCGACTCAGGGTGTCGACATCACCCTCCCCGGCATCCGCCGCCCCATCGGCGCCGAGCACCCCGTCATCAAGACGATGAACGAGATCATCGGCGTGTTCCGCAATCTCGGTTACTCCGTCGAGGAAGGCCCCGAGGTCGAAACCGATTACTACAACTTCGAGGCGCTGAATTTTCCCCCGAATCATCCGGCGCGCGACACCCAGGACACGCTGTTCATTGCGGGGCAGGACGCGAAACCGCCGCGCGACCGGCTGCTACTGCGCACCCACACTTCGCCAGTGCAGATTCGCACCATGCAGAAGATGAGGCCGCCGGTGCGGGTCGTCTGTCCGGGCAAGGTACATCGCAACGATGCGCCGGATGCGACGCACTCGCCGATTTTTCACCAGGTCGAAGGGCTCGCGGTTGATACCAACATTACCTTCTGCGATCTGAAGGGCACGCTCGACCATGCGATGAAGGCGCTGTTCGGGTCGAACGTGAAGACGCGGTTCTATCCGTCGTTCTTCCCTTTCACCGAGCCGAGCGCGGATGTGCAGATCAGCTGCATTTTCTGCGACGGGAAAGGCGTGCGGGACGGCACACCGTGCCGGAATTGCAAGGCCAGCGGCTGGATTGAACTGCTCGGCTGTGGGATGGTGGACCCTAATGTATATGGCTTCGTCGATTACGATCCAGCGAAAGTTTCGGGCTTTGCCTTCGGCATGGGCGTCGAGCGAATCGCCATCTTGAAGTATGGCGTGGACGATATTCAGCTGTTCTTTTCAGGCGATGTAAGGTTTTTGGAGCAGTTTGGGTAAGGGAGCTTCTAGCTGTTAGCTCCTAGCCACTAGCGACCTTGTTTAAGAAGGTTTTGATCGCCAGTAGCTAGGAGCCAGTAGCTAGCAGCTTTCTTTCGACAATGAAAATCTCTCCTTCATGGCTGCGCGACTTTGTCGACCTTCCCGTCGACTACCGGCGTCTTGCGGACGAACTGACCCTTTCGGGCGTTGCCGTCGAGGGCATTTCTGGCGAGGGCGAATCTACCGTCTATGAGATGGAGATCACGACCAACCGTCCCGACTCCATGAATCACTACGGTGTGGCGCGCGAGGCGTCAGCGCTCTACGATCTCCCTCTTCGCCGGATCGAGCCGAGACTGCCCGCTGCGCAAGGCAAGTCCGAGGTCACGATTGAGATTCAAGAGCCGGAACTTTGTCCGCGGTTCACTGCTCGCGAGATTCGCGCGGCTCAGGTAAAGGCATCTCCGGATAAGATCGCAGCGCGGCTGGGGTTGCTCGATCAGCGGCCAATCAGCAACGCAGTCGACGCAACCAACTACGTTCTTTGGGAGAGCGGAAAACCGACGCATGTTTTCGATCTCGACTTACTCGAAGGTCGACGGCTGGTGATCCGCAAGGCTCGGGCGGGCGAAACGCTAAAGACGCTGGATGGCGTGGAGCGAAAACTGTCCACTGACGATCTAGTCGTTGCCGACGCCACTAAACCGGTCGGGCTCGCGGGCGTGATGGGCGGATTCGACACGATGATCACCGAAAAGACTCGCAACATTCTGATCGAGTCGGCGTGGTGGGATCCGGTGACAGTGCGGCGTATGTCAAAACGGCACGGCATTCACACCGACGC
>PLHN01000035.1 GCA_003139975.1 Acidobacteriaceae bacterium | reverse complement strand
TTCTCCAATACTCCAATGTGCCTTTGGGATCGTGAAAGAAAATCCGCCGGCCTTGGGCGAGCCCCGATCGTCGCTGGAGTCCTGGCGGGAAGCGGACGCCCTGGAACACGGCAGGTCGTTGGACGGTGCGCCGGCCGATATCATTACCTGGCAGGATAAGGAAGTTGAAGCCGCTGACGTGGCGGGGCGCATTCAGAGAAAGCGTCGAGAGCTTCGGTGCCCGTGGGGCCACTTTGCCGTGCTCTACCGGCAGCACAACCATCGCGAGGAACTGGTAAAGGAACTAGCGGAGCTGAAGATCCCCTACTCGATCGAGGGTCTGGACGTGCTCGACACGCCGGAGGTGCGCGACGTTTTGGCCTGCCTGGGTGCGGCGGTGAATCCGAAAGACGCGGCCAGTCTATTTCGTGCGGCGGCCCTGCCGCAGTTTGCCATCGATCCCGCGGAGTTGAAAACAGCTTTGCGATCGGTGCGTCGGGATGAACTGGATTTCGCCAAGGTGCTGGCAAAGATCGGGAATGGAGCGGCAGTGCTGGCGGCCGTCGAGAAGGCTCGCGCGGATGTGGAGCGGGATGAAGTCAAAGCGATGGAAGCCGTCAACATCGTGGTGCGACAGTTTGCGCTTGGGCGCTCGCCGGCCGGCAACGCATTTGCCAGTTTCGTCGAGCATTGGCAGAAGAGCGCGGTGACGGAGACCGGGCGCGCCGCTGAGTTCCTGGAGTTCCTCAGCTATTTCCGGCAAGCGAAAGGCAGTTCGATCCCTTTGCCGCCCAGCGCGGAAGACGGTGTGCGTTTGATGACCGCTCACGCGGCTAAGGGTCTCGAGTTTAGCGACGTCACCATCATTCGGGGATCGTCGAAGACTTCGTTCCCGTGTTCTTACAAAGAACCGCTGGTTGACCTCCCGCGCGAGCTGCGCCGTTCGCACTCGACGCACAGTGATAAAGATCTGAACGAGCAGGAGGAGCGGCGGCTTTTCTATGTTGCCATGACGCGCGCCAAGGACACACTGGCGATTTACGCCAGGCAGGGAACGGGCACGGATAAAAGACCCACGAAATTTCTGCGTGAGTTCATGAGCGAGCCCGCCTACAGGAAATTCTGGAGCCTGCGTGAGGTAAAGGCTGAACAGGTCGACCTCTTCGCTAGCGAGGAGCAGCGAATCGCCATCCAGCACTCGACTGTTGCCGCCTGGTTGCTGTCGGAACCGACGCCAAACTTTGTCACTGGGTTAAGCGCATCGTCGATACAGACCTACGAAGACTGTCCGCTGCGCTTCAAGATGGAGCGGGAATGGAACCTGCCGCGCGATGTGCCTGCGTCGCTGCATTACGGTGCCGCGATGCACCGGGTACTGCACACTTTTTACGACGCGCAGCGCCAGGGAAGGCAGATCGGCGACGACGACCTCCTGGAGAATTTCCGAGCCGACCTGGCCACGGCCGGCATTGCCGACCGTTATCAGTATGAGTTGTATCTTCGCCAAGGCAAGGAGCAACTGGCGCAGTTCCTGGATGCGGCGCGGTGCGGTCCGCAACCAAACGTTATTCAGACGGAGGAGAGATTCGAGTTGCCGGTGGCGGGGGTGAAGGTGACGGGGCGCATCGACCGCATCGATCTGCTTGCAGACGGCGGAGTGGCGATCGTCGACTACAAGACCGGCAAGCCGAAGGCGCAGGAAGACGCGGACAACAGCCTGCAGCTTTCCCTGTATGCGCTGGCTGCAAAAGAACGCGGGCTGCGTACCGATCGTTTGATCTTTCACAACCTCGAGGACAACTCAACGGTGGTTACGACCCGCAACGCTGCCGATCTTAAAGCGGCGGAAGAGCGAGTACGAGAAGTTGCCGAGGACATCGCAGGCGGAAAGTTTCCGGCGAAACCAAACTACTACTGCAGCTACTGCCCCTACAGAAACCTGTGCCCCGCCACGGAGAAAGTTGTGCATGTGCCGCAGAAAAAATCCGCGCGGCTCGTCCACTGAAGTGCGTGAGAAAGCGAGCGACGATGGGGAAACAGTGATGTTTACTGGGGATTTATGATTGGCGGAAATGTGCCCTGAAAAACTTTGGGGACGCTCATCGCGTCCCCTTCGTTGCCTTTTAGAGCACGTTCTTAATGCTTCTTGCTGGTCTTCTTCTTTGCTTTCTTTTTGGTTGCCATGGATCTATTCTCCCTTTTCCATTTTTCATGGATTGTGCAACGGTGATTTGTTGCAACTGATTGAATGTATAGAGTCAACGCAGAACGAAGTCAAGAGAAAAATGATCGAATCGAGCGCATGCAACGCGGAACCAAAGTCACCTGAAGAAACGGTGCAGGAAAAATTCGCGCGCGCGAATCGCGAGTTGAGCATCGGCACATCTTCTCTTTGTCGTGATCTTCACTTCTTGCCTGATGATCTGCGCCGTTGTGCGGCGAGGCGGTGTTGGACTGATGCAAGGAGATTCCTGGCGGCCGCTCGAACCTCGGCCGTCCATTTCGCAATCTATAATCAAGGGCGATTTCGAACGCCAGTTGCCTGAAGGAGCGCATGTATGCCCGGTTCCCATGAGGTTGTGCTTATCGCGGGATGCCGCACACCGATCGGAAAATTCCAGGGAAGCCTCAGCGACTTTACGGCTCCGCAACTCGGAGCGCTCGCGGTGCGCGAGGTTGTCAAGCGCGCCAATCTCGATCCCAAGCTGGTTGACGAGTGCATCATGGGCAACGTGGTTACCGCGGGGCTCGGCCAGAATCCGGCGCGGCAGGCTGTCATCTTCGGCGGACTTGCGCCTGAGGCAGGTGCCATGACAATTAACAAGGTGTGCGGCTCGGGATTGAAATCGGTGGCGCTCGCGGCGCAGGCCATCGAGACGGGCAACAGTTCGATCGTGGTTGCGGGGGGTATGGAATCGATGACGAATGCGCCGTATTTGCTGCCGAACGCGCGCAAGGGATACCGGCTGGGCAATGGGCAACTGGTGGACTCGATGGTGCACGACGGGCTTTGGGATATTTACAACGACTACCACATGGGGATCACGGGCGAGAACGTTGCCGAGAAATACGGCATCACGCGCGAGGAGCAGGATGAGTTCGCCGTGAACTCGCATCGCAAAGCCATCGCCGCGCAAAAGGAGTGCCGCTTCAAAGCGCAGATTGTGCCTGTCGAGCTGCCCGCGAAGAGGAAGGGACAGCCGCCCGTGATCTTCGACAAAGATGAAGGGCCGCGCGAAGACACGACGATCGAAGTGCTGCGTGCGCTGAAGCCCGCGTTCAAGAAGGATGGCACGGTGACGGCGGGCAATGCTCCGGGGGTGAACGATGGGGCTGCCGCTTTGGTCGTAACTAGCGCCGCGCGCGCCAAGGAATTGGGCGCGACGCCTATGGTTCGCATTGTGGCGCAGGCTACCAGCGGAGTCGAGCCGAAGTGGGTGATGATGGCTCCCGTCGGCGCAGTGCAGAAGATCTGGCAGAAGACGGGCTGGAAAAAAGACGATGTCGATCTTTACGAATTGAACGAAGCGTTCTCGGTGCAGACGCTCGCCGTGTGCCGCGAACTTGGCCTCGACATGAACCGCGTCAACGTCAACGGAGGCGCGGTGGCTCTCGGCCATCCCATCGGCGCCAGCGGAGCGCGCGTGCTGGTTACGCTGATCTACGAAATGATGCGGNNGGCTATGGCGGTGGAGCGGTAGGATGGTCCGGAACGCGCTTGCGTGCAGCAGCGTTGACGTTTTATCAGAATAAGGATGCGGAGTGCGTGGTTTTTGGGAACCCTCTTCCCTACCCTGCCATTACCGCCGTAACCCCAAGCCCTCCCTTTTCTGCTGCCTGACTTCTCCTTTGTCTATTACGCTCAGGGCTGATGCCGCCGTTGCCCCCCGCACGGCATCCTGACGAAACGTGAATTTACCACTCGCAATCATTGTGCACAGTCGCGTTTGGGCGTACGCCGCTTTGGGCGCGTTCGCCGGCGTGTATCTTTTTTATCGGGGCTTCCGCATGCTGCAGCGCAAGCGGCTGATCGAGAACACGCCCTCGTCCAAGATTCGCAGCGCTGCCATGGGCCTGGTCGAGGTGAGTGGACTGGCTACCGGTCCGCACACAATTATTGCCCCGCTCACCGGCATGCCGTGCTTCCTGCATCGGACCGTGGCGTGGGAACTACGGCAACAGGGGAAGAACAGCGAATGGGTAAAGGTCGCGGAAGAAACTCAGCACGTGCCGTTCTTTCTCGACGACAACACCGGACGGGTGCTGGTCGATCCGCTGGGTGCGGAGATGGACATTCACCGCGATTTCCAGGGCGAGTTCAATCATTCCTTGTTTTCCAGCAGCCTGGGAACGCCACCGAATGTTGCCGACTTTCTTACGCGCCACGGCGTGAATAGCGAGCACAAGATCAGGGTCGAAGAGTATTGCATCAAGCCGAAGAATGCGCTCTTTGTTCTGGGAACGCTGGCCGAAAATCACAGCACCGTTGCCAGCGACGTCCCCGTAAGAACGGAAGGAACTGACGGGCCCAAGTCTTCCTTCCGGTTTTCTGGGCTGCCTCCTGGTACAGGGGGCTCGACATTCACCTTGGGCGTCAATGCTTTGGTCTCTGTTGCGGTGAGCCGGCCCGCTCCCGTGCTGGAGGGTGCGCAACGCGAAAAAGTAGCGGCCGCGATGATGAAGGCGGGTATTACGAATCCAGCGGCCTGGGCCGCAGCCGGCATCACGGGCGCTGGGGCTTTGACTTCATCTTTTTCTTCGGGGAGCGCGGGAGCCGCAGTTGCGCCCGCCGCTGAACAAGCTCCGCAATTCGACTTACGTCCTCCAGTGGTACTGATGAGGGGCGCTCACAATCCGGCATTTTTCATTTCGTGGCAGAGCCAGCGCGAGGTGGTTCGATCGCTTGGCTGGAAGTCTGCCGCCATGATTTGGGGTGGGCCGCTGCTCACCCTGGTTTGCGTTTATTTCCTGGCCGCGCAAGCTGGCTGGCTCTAGGGACTGAGAGGAAACATGACTACGATTATTTTGCTCGGGCTTCTGTTCGCGGTTGGGGGCAGCATCGCCTACGGCGTCACCATCTACAACGGCCTGGTGGCCCTGAAGAATGACATTGCGAAGTCCTGGTCGAACATTGACATCCTGCTCAAGCAGCGCCACGACGAACTGTCGAAGCTGCTCGACGTCTGCAAGGGCTACATGAACTTCGAGCGCGACACGTTGCAGAAGATCACGCAAGCTCGCAGCATGTTCCAGCAGGCCGCCACGGTGGACCAAAAGGCGCAGGCCGATCAGAGCATGAGCACGGCTCTGCGGGGGTTGTTCGCGGTCGCCGAAAATTATCCTGACTTGAAGGCGAATAGCAACTTTGTGACGTTGCAGAAGCGCATCACCGACCTGGAAAACTCGATCGCCGACCGGCGCGAGTTTTACAACGACTCGGTGAACACCTTCAACATCCGCATCCAGCAGTTGCCGGACACCTTTGTCGCCAAGTTTATGAACCTCTCGCCCAGCCCGCTGTTCAAGGTGGAAGAGGCGGACAAGGCCGACGTGGCGATGTCATTTGGTGCATCAGCCAACTAGGAAACCTCTGAACAAGTACCGCCTTGCGGCGGGTACAGTTGGTTCGCAGCGGTGTGAAAAACTGTTGGTTCCGGCGGGTTCCGGATGTCTCGGACGGTGTCAGTGAGCGAAATCGCGCCTGCCTGCAACAACCATGGTTTCCGAATAGCCGAACAGAGTCCAGTCCCTTGCTGTTGGCTAGGGCCTAGCAGCTCAGCAAGCAGAATTTGTGGGATGCTAAACTGACAAAATTTCCCAGAAACTTCCTCACCCTTGCCAGCGTACTACCCTGTAACATCCCGGAAGCGAGGAGGCAGGCAATGACATCGCTCAAGAAGACCGCGCGCACCGCGGGCCTTTGGTATCTGATGTTCGCACTCGGGCCATTCTATCTGCTGTACGTTCCTTCGCAGACCATTGTGCACAACGACGCGGCGGCAACCTCAGCCCGGATCATTGCCCACGAGCGGCTATTCCGCTTCGGGTTACTCGCCGAGACCCTAGGAGCCGTGGTGTTCATCGGCCTAGCACTGGCGCTCTATCGTCTGTTCGAGGACGTGGACCGGCACCGCGCGCGCCAGATGGTTGGGCTGGTTCTGGTATCGTCCGCGCTCATTCTCGTGGGCGTCGTGTTCAATGCGACGGCGCTCATCGTGTTTCGCGGCGGAGGTGGCGTGGCGGCCTTCGATGAGCACACCCGGGAGGCAATCGGCATGCTGCTGATCCGGTTGCACGGGCAGTCGAACGGGGTCAACGAGATGTTCTGGGGACTTTGGCTACTTCCTTTTGGCTGGTTGGTCTCGCGCTCGCGGTTCCTGCCCCGCTGGCTCGGGTACTGGCTGCTGCTCGACGGCATCTG
>PLHN01000234.1 GCA_003139975.1 Acidobacteriaceae bacterium | reverse complement strand
GCAGAAGCACCGCTTCGAAGAAAACCTCGAAATGGACTTCTCGTTCGGATTGAAAGGGTTGGCGCGCTTCCGCGCCAACGTTTTCAACCAACGTGGCGCGACCGCTTGCGTCTTTCGTCTCATTCCGTTCGAGATCAAGTCGTTCCATCAATTGGGGCTTCCCGCCGTGGTCAGCAAGCTATGCGACAAGCCGCGCGGCCTGGTTCTGGTGACGGGGCCGACGGGCTCGGGCAAGTCGACGACGCTCGCTTCCATGATCGACAAGATCAACACCGAGCGCCACGATCACATCCTCACGATCGAGGACCCGATCGAGTTCATTCACATGAACAAGAACTGTGTCGTCAACCAGCGCGAACTGCATTCCGATACCAAGAGTTTTACCGACGCTCTGCGCGCTGCCCTCCGTGAAGATCCGGACGTGGTGCTGATCGGCGAAATGCGCGATCTGGAAACCATCGAATCGGCGCTGCGGATTGCCGAGACCGGGCACTTGACATTCGGGACGCTGCATACCAACTCGGCGTCGTCAACTATCAACCGCATCATTGACGTCTTTCCCGCACATCAGCAGGCGCAGATCCGCGCCCAGCTTTCGCTGGTGCTGGAAGGCATCATGTGCCAAAGCCTGATACCGCGGGGCGATGGCAAGGGCCGTGCCATGTGCATGGAAGTCCTGGTGCCGAATGCCGCCGTGCGCAATCTGATCCGCGAAGACAAGATTCACCAGATTTACTCTGCCATGCAATCGGGCCAGGAGAAGTTCGGCATGCAGACGTTCAACCAGGCGCTGGCGACGGCCTATTTCCAGAAGCAGATCACGCTCGAAATCGCGCTCGCCCGCTCCAGCAACCAGGACGAACTGCAGGAGATGATTTCGCGGGGCGCAAGCCTTTTGAGCCGGCCGACCAGCGCCACGGCGCCTAAGGGCACAACGCCTGTGAAGAGATGAGATGGTAAGCCTCGGCCGCATGCCGGGTCGAGTGACAGCAATATCCAGTTCGCTGCCACCAGGGCGATTCTGGACCATGGAACAGGAATAAGGAGAAAGCAGCCATGCCGGTTTTTACATTTTCAGGCAAGACCGCCTCGGGCGAAAAAGTACAAGGGGAACGCGTTGCCCCCAACAAGGATGGACTCGCCTCCCAGCTGCGCAGAGAGCGCATCACGCCCAGCTCGATTCGGGAGAAGGGCAAGGAATTCTCGCTTCCGACTTTTGGCAGCGGTAAGGTCAAGGTCAAGGATGTCGCGGTATTTTTCCGCCAGTTCTCCGTCATGATCGATGCCGGACTGCCGCTGGTACAGTGCCTGGAGATTCTTGGGGCCAATCAGGAGAATCCGAGTTTCCAGAAAACGCTGCTGGGTGTGCGGACGACCGTCGAAGGCGGCTCCACGCTGGCCAACGCGATGCGGCAGTATCCCGTTGTGTTCGACGACCTGACCACGAACATGGTCGAGGCCGGCGAAACCGGCGGTATTCTCGACATCATTCTGCAGCGCCTGGCCATCTACGTCGAAAAAGCGGTGAAGCTGCGTTCGGCAGTGAAGTCCGCGTTGATCTACCCGGTATCGGTGATCACGCTTGCCATGTTGATCGTCGGCGCGCTGCTCAAGTGGGTGGTGCCGATCTTTGCCAACCTTTTTGTGGGATTGGGAGTCGATCTGCCGCTGCCCACCCGGATCGTCGTCGGCCTGAGCGCGTTCGTGGGGCATTTCTGGTGGTTCTTCATCCTGGGAGTCGTCGGGCTGATCGTTGGTATCAAGCAGATTCGGAAGCATCCGCGCGGCCGCTATTACTTTGACGCGATGCTGCTGAAAACGCCCGTGATCGGCATACTCCTGCGCAAGATTGCGGTCGCCCGTTTTACGCGAACCCTAGGTACGCTGATTACCTCGGGCGTTCCGATTCTGGAAGGCCTGGCGATCACCGCCCGCACCTCCGGCAACGCCGTTCTTGAAGAAGCGCTGATGAAGGTGCGCAAAGCGATTGAGGAAGGCCGCACCATCGTCGATCCCCTGCGCGAAAGCGGTGTTTTTCCCAACATGGTGACCCAGATGATTGGCGTGGGCGAAGCCACGGGCGCCATGGATGCGATGTTGCAGAAAATCGCAGACTTCTATGAAGACGAAGTGGATGCCGCCACCAAAGACATGCTGGCTATGCTCGAGCCCATCATTATCGGAATCCTCGGCATCAGCATCGGCGGCATCGTGGTTTCACTGTACATGCCGCTGTTCTCCATGATCGGCAAACTGGCAGGATAAAAAGACAGCCGTCGGTTCTCAGCCGTCAGCCGTCAGCGAACCCATCAAGATTTGGGCCCAGCGACGAATCCAGAGTTGGCTGATGGCTGATGGCTGAAGGCTGATGGCTAACTCCATGCACTCTATCTCCGATGAGCGAAACTGGCTGACCTGGCTGGTGAAGGTTCGCGTCCTGATCCTGATGGTCCTGCTCGCCATCGAGCTGGCCGTCATCCGCCTGACGCCCAGCCCGGTGCCGGTCATGCCCTTTCTTACCGGGATGGTGCTCTGGTTCGTGCTTTCACTTTTTTTTCTTTTCCTGGTTTCGGTGTGGAACGAGCATCGCCTGCAAGCCATCCTGCAGGTATTGGCCGATCTGGGGATGGTCACGTTGGTGGTCCATTTAACCGGCGGCATCGACAGCTCGCTCAACTTTCTTTATCCGCTGGTGATCGTGGTTGCCGCGATGCTTTTGCCGCGCACTTGGGCGTATCTAAGCGCAGCGCTGGCATTCATCCTGTTCGGAACAATCCTGGAGCTCGATTATTACGGCATCATTCCCTCGTATGCGAACTCGCATCCGAAGCTCAAAGCGCTGCAGGTTGTCATTTTTGTAAACCTGTTCGCCTACTTTGCGATCGCGTATCTGGCCGGCCTGCTGGTGACGAAACTCCGCCAGGTGGATGTGCAGCTTAAGACCGCCAGCGGCGCGCTCGAAGACCTGCAGGCCCTGCACGAAAACATCGTCCAGTCGATGAGCGGCGGCGTGATTACGACCGGCCCGGACGGCCACATCACGCTCGTGAACCGTGCCGCCCAGCAACTGCTGGAACTCTCCGAAATCGAGTTGCATGGCCGCTCGGTGGCCGAGCTTTTTCAGGATCCACTGCCCTCCATCGGCGCTGGCCGCGGAGGGGCTGAGGTTCGCTACGCCAGCCCCAACTCTTTCCGCAAGACATTTCGGGTGATGGTTTCAGTGCTCAAAGTGACCGCCCGCGGCGATCTGGGATTTGTCTACGCGTTTGACGATCTTACGGAGATCCGTCGTCTGGAGCGCGAAATGCGCATGCAGGACCGTCTGGCGGCTGTCGGGCGGCTGGCGGCCGCGATTGCCCACGAGATCCGAAACCCTCTCACGTCGATCGCCGGTTCGGTCAGCATGCTGTCGGATACTCCGGCGTTGAGCCAGGAAGAAAAGCATCTTCTCCAGATTGTCACCCGCGAATCCGATCGCCTGAACGCGATCATCACCGATTTCCTGGCGTATTCCCGGGGCAAGCAATACCGCTTCGAGCGCGTCAACCTGCTTCCGCTCCTCGAGGATACGCTCACGCTGCTGGAACACCGCCTCAACGCCGAGAACGCGGGAATTCGTGTGCAGCGCAGCTTTCAGGTCCGGGAAGCCTGGGTGCTGGCCGACGGCGACAAGCTCAAACAGGTGTTCTGGAATTTTTGCGAAAACGCAGTGCGCGCGATGCAGAAGAACGGCGGAACGCTGGCGGTAGCCTTGGGCGAACGGGCCGCGGATTGGGAAATCACTTTTGCCGACACCGGTCCCGGCATGCCGCCGCAGCAAACCGAAAAGATTTTCGAACCCTTCCAGTCGAATTTTGAAGGGGGCACCGGCCTGGGCCTGGCGATCGTGTATCAGATCGTGCAGGCGCACGAAGGCAAGGTTTGGGCGAGATCGGAAACGGGCAAAGGCACCAGCTTTGTGCTGCGCCTGCGGCGCATGCAGGGTGCTGCCGCCAGCGCTCCGGCCGCGGCGGCAAATGCCGCCGGGGGCGCGCGCGTGGGTACGGTAGGCCTGATGAGCACGGGAGGAAAGACGCGTGGGTAATATCCTCGTGTGCGACGACGAGCGCTCGATTTGCGAACTGCTCGATATTGCCTTGCGCCGCGACGGTCACAAAGTGGAAACGGTCACCAGCGGTGAGGGGGCCAGGCGCAAGATCGAGAGTGCGTTGTTCGATGTGATCGTTACCGACATCAAGATGCCGGGCGT
>PLHN01000056.1 GCA_003139975.1 Acidobacteriaceae bacterium | reverse complement strand
CGATTGAAAGCGGCAGCACCGCAGCAGCGCGCCGACCGTCTACGAAATTGGGTAGTTTATCGTAATCTGCCATCCAGTTATTCATAAGTGCCGCCGCCATTGTGCTCGTAAGTACTTGAAAAACTGGGTTCCGCTGTTTGGTACAAGAAGTGCCTCGCTAGCACAAACGCATTAGCTATTGCTGTTTCCGGAGCAAGCGAGGTTGTNNAGGTAGCAAGGCGGCACACCCGACTCATGGGATCACCGTTGATGGGACTGCAAAGCCCAGGCCGCAACCAGTTGGCAATATAAGGTAGGCAACGAAAATCTCCGTGCATTCGTGCATACGACAACAATCACGTGCCACAGCTCCCAGGGGGTAGGTAAATGAAAAGATTGCAGTTTTGCCTCGCAGCATTTGCTTTTCTAGCTATGATGTTCAGCTTGCCCGCGTGGGCACAATCATCGTCAACCGGTAGTGTTGTCGGCGTGGTTACCGACCAGACGGGAGCTGTGGTGGAGGGGGTCGCGGTCACGCTCACAGATGTCACGACCAACAACTCGCGAACCACTACTACCAACGCCAGCGGGCGCTACCTCTACGTGAACGTCAACCCGGGCATCTACACCATCGCTGTTACTAAGGCGGGGTTTGCAACGTCGAAGACTGAGCGCCAGGAGGTAAAGATCGGACTCACTCTCACGGCCGATTTATCTCTACAGGTTGGCGCAGCGAATATTGTAGTGGAAGTACAAAGCGTTGGCGCCGAACTGCAGACACTGAATTCGACGATTGGCAACGAGGTCACTGGCGAGGCTTTGGAGAACTTGCCGGCCCTTGGCCGCGATACCAGTTCATTCGTCACCATGCAAGCTGGCGTGAGCCCTGACGGCAGCGCTGCCGGNNGGCAACAACAGCAACGACATGGACGGCAGTTCGGGCGTTTACAATAAAAATTTTGGCAACGATCCCGCCGGTGGATTGTTCGACAATCCGAACAATCCCATCAGCGGCGCCAACGCCGGGATCAACGGCGGCCAGCCCTCGGGTGTGATGCCCACCCCGATCGACAGCGTCGAAGAGTTCAAAGTCTCGACCACGAACCAGACCGCCGACTTCAACAACTCGTCCGGCATGCAGGTGTCGATCGTCACCAAGCGCGGCACCAACGCCTGGCACGGTACGGCTTACGAGTATTATTGGGACAACAACTTCTCCGGCAACACTTGGGAGAATAAACAAACCGTGCCAATCACGCCGGTACCGGACTGGCATCGAAGCTGGTTCGGAGGCTCGATCGGCGGCCCCATCCTTCCGAAAGAGATTCTTGGCGGCAAGACTTACTTCTTTTTCAACTACCAAGGCGCGCGCTGGCCTAACTCCGAGAGCATCACCAAGCTCGTCCCCAGCGCTGACATGCGCAACGGGATCCTGCATTTACCGACAGGGTCGACTGATCCCAGCTGCCCCGGAGGCGCCTGCAACCTCAACACGCTTGATCCGCGGGGCATCGGGATCAATTCCTACGTACAGCAGATGTGGAATACGTATATGCCGCCCTCCAATGCGGGAGCGGGCAGCCCTTGTGGTGCGCTGGGGCTCGACAATTTCTGCGACGGGGTCAACACACTCGGCTTCACGGCGAATCTCGCGCTTCCGCAGAACGACAACTTCGCGGTGGTGCGCCTTGACCACGACTTTGCCAAGAATTGGCACCTCACGTCGAGCTTCCGCTACTACCATCTCACCCGCGCCACCGACGATCAGGTTGATATCGGTGGGTTCTTCCCCGGCGATAAATTGGGCACTCCAGCTTCTCTTACCAACCGCCCGCAAGTGCCCTGGTATCTTGTGGTCGGGTTGACTACGAACGTCAGTTCCCACATAACCAATGACTTCCACTACAGCTTTCTACGCAATTGGTGGCAATGGGGATCCAGCGGAGATCCCGCGCAGTTCTCAAATTTGGGCGCCGCCCTCGAGCCGTTCGGCGAGAAGAAGCTCGACGTAGCCGCTCCCTACAACGTCAATACCCAGCAGACACGCACGCGCTTCTGGGACGGGAAGGATCATTTCTTCCGCGACGACGTTTCCTGGCTAAAAGGCAATCACCTGATGCAGATTGGCGGTCAGTACCAGCATAACTGGAACTACCACCAGCGCACCGACAACGGCGGCGGCGTTAACTACTACCCCGTGTACCTGCTTGGGGACTCCAGCGGTTCGGGCAACGTCGATCTGACGTGCGGCGGGACCGGCTGCTTACCTTCCGCTTTCGCCAGCCCGGGCATACTTGCTCGCGAGGCGGCCGCAGTTCTGGGCATCGTCACTGAAACGCAGCAGGCCTATACTCGCTCCGGTTCGAACTTGTCCCTCAATGGGCCGCTCATTCCGGCATTCGATAAAGTCACCATTCCCTACTACAACCTGTACTTCAATGACACTTGGCATCTAAAACCGTCCCTTACCGTCACCTATGGCTTAGGGTGGGCCTTGGAGATGCCGCCAACGGAGGAATCTGGTAAGCAGATCGTTTTCGTCGGGGCAGACGGCAACAAGATCGATACTCAGTCGTACTTGGCGCAACGCCAGGCAGCGGCGCTCAATGGGCAGGTTTACAACCCCGAAATTGGTTTTGCCCTGATCGGCAACGTCACCGGACACCCGAGGTACGAGTACGACCCGTTCTATCACGCCTTCAGCCCTCGCATTGCCGTGGCTTGGAATCCCGATTTTGCCAAGGATACCGTTATCCGTGGTGGCTATGGTCGAATCTATGGGCGCTTGAACGGCGTCGGCCTGGTGCTGGGTCCACTCCTCAGCCCCGGCCTGATCCAGGCAGTAGGTTGCAATTTTGTTCTATCCAATGGAACGTGCGGCACGGGGGGAGTCGACGCTACCAACGCCTTCCGCATTGGAACCGATGGCACGACGGCTCCAATTCCAGCCGCAGGCGCGACGCTGCCGCAGCCATTTTTCCCCGGGGTCAACGGGTCTGAAGCCCTTACCGCTTCGCCCACGGATCCAAAGTTCCGGCCGAATTCGGTTGACTCATTTGATATAACAATCCAGCACCAGTTTTCCCGCAAGGTCTCTGTGGAATTTGGCGGTATTAGCCGTTGGATCCACAACTCACTTCTTTCGGTCAATTTGAACTCCGTGCCTTATATGATGACCATGGGCGGTCAGCAATTCAAAACCGCTTACGCCAACATCGAAAAGGCGTTGGGTTGTGCGACTTCCATAGTGGCTTGCGGCGCACAGATCCCGTCATCGACCTACATACCGTCGCCAGGGGCTAATCCGATCCCGAACCCGGCCTATACCCAATATTTCAACTCTCTCCCACAACAGGCGTTCTTCACAGCGGCGCTCACGCCAACCTACTGCACCGGGGCTTACGCGGGTGTTGCATATGCAAACTGCACGGCAGCCGTCGCGTTACAGCAGGAAGGGAACTTCACGAGCCAGGCCGTGTGGAACATGTGGACTTCCCTGGATAACGGAGGCGCTGCGCCGGGATTCAACTTCCCCGCCAGCACGATGACCGGTACAGGACAGATCGGAAGCAACGTCGCCATGACCACCAGCCTGGGGCACGGTAATTACAATGGCCTTTTTGCAACCGTCAAGTTCGACGACTGGCACGGCATCACCATGCAGAACAATCTCACCTGGAGCCACGCGCTTGGGACAGGCGACGTTGTTCAGGCCACCAGCGAGCAAGCGGCCGTAGACCCGTTCAACTTTGATACTCAGTATGGCGTGCAACCATCGGATCGCAGACTCGTGGAAACGCTGCTTCTGGTTTACCAGGAGCCATTCTATCGCGGCCAGCAAGGTATCCTCGGGCATGTCTTAGGGGGCTGGACGCCGTCGTTCGTTTTCGCAGCGGGCAGCGGCGCTCCGCTGTTCTGCAACACCTCTACAGGTGGCGCTGGCGAGGGCTATAGCGCCGCTCAGGAGTTTGGCTCTGCCGATGGCAACAACCTCTTCACCGACGGGAACTGCCTGCAGACAGTGCAGAATACGTCGGCCTCGGTTCATAATCAGGGCGGTGGGGTTTACAACATCTTCGCAAATCCAACTGCCGCGTACAGCAACATTCGTCCTCTGATCCTGGGGCTGGATAACCGGAGCGGTGGGTACGGGCAATTCTACGGCCTGCCGTACTGGAATCTGAGCATGGGGATAAAGAAAAATATCCGAATTACGGAACGATTCAGTGCTGAGGCCTCCCTTAATGTCAACAACGTTCTGAACCACAACCAACTGCTGGATCCAAGCCTCTCCGTCTTAACTCCGGGGACGGGGTTCGGGCAGCTCTCGGCCGAGGGAACCCTCCCACGGGCGATGGAGTTCGGAATCCGGGTCAACTTCTAATTGAGTGGTCGTTTGAAAATTGATGCAGCTTTTGGCCGGGGAACACACTCCCGGCCTTTTTTTGCTTAAGCATGGCGGGCTCTTGCGGCGCCAACTCCGCAATCGCGTCGTCAAGATTACCCTGGTAGAGCAGGGTCTCACCCAAAGCGCGATGTGCCGCCGACGGTGTCCGGTTTACCGAGGCCTTCACCCATAGCCCGATCACGAACACATCGCACATCACGATTCTCAACGGCCTCTTACCCAGCGTGCACGGCGTCACCGACTTTGGCGTCCCGCTCTCGCCCCAGCATGTGACTGCGGCGGAACTGTTGAAAAAAC
>PLHN01000372.1 GCA_003139975.1 Acidobacteriaceae bacterium | reverse complement strand
AGCTGGGCAAGGTTCCGGTGCGGACTTCGGACAAGACCGGATTCATCGTGAACCGCCTGCTGGTGCCGTATCTGCTCGATGCGATCCGCGCGTACGAAGAAGGCGTAGGTTCGATCGAGGACATCGACAACGCCATGAAACTCGGCTGCGGCTATCCGATGGGCCCGTTCACGCTGCTCGATTTTGTCGGCCTCGACACGACCTACTACATCACGCACGTGATGTACGACGAGTTCAAGGAGCGCCGTTTCGCGTCGCCTCCGCTGCTGAAGCGGATGGTGATGGCCGGCTGGTACGGNNAAGTTCTGAGATTGCAGAGTCAGGTCAACGCTTATACACCTCACGGCGATGGCCAATTTCAAGTACGAGGACAACCAGTACGTCTTGCTTGAACGAACAGAGGATGCGGTAATCGCCAACGCGATACTTCCAAAGATGATGGAGCTTTCCTTGCAGCCGCTCGCCAATCCTGCGCGGATCGTCCAGTTTGGCCACGCGCTCCAACAGGAACTTCAGAATTCGGCGTGAGATGGCAGCATCGAGCTTGTTGAGTTCTCGTCTCGCAGCAGGATCGAACTCAATCGCCCATGCCATAGCGGCGCATCACCTTTTCGATGGGGATAGTCTTTGTTCGCCCGCTGCGTATGGCTTCCAGACGCCGCTCGGCTAGGTAGACGGCTTCCAAGTCGGCCAAGTGCTCCAATATGGCTTGCCGCGCGTAATAGGTCTTGGTGCGCCCAGTGCGCTTGGCCAGGCGGTCAAGGCGTTTTTCGATGGTTGCGGGAAGGCGGATGGCTAACATGGGATACCTCTTGCTATACAATTATAGCACTCGAGTCTATGGCGATCTGGATGGTTTGCATCGAGCTGATTGCTAAAACGGGAGACGACGGTTCTCCCGCGAAAATCGGCTTCATGAACATTACGACATGGGCCGATTCTAGTGAAACTGCCGTCGGCAGGATTCGGGAGTACATACAGTCTCTAGGTTGGCAGTTGGTTTCGGTTGAGAGGGCTCATGCTGTTAACGAGGACGGAAAGTATGGCGACCGGGAGCTAGATCAGATCGAAAGAACGCGTCATAATCCCAATGCCATAGTCCTTGGGACATTTCACACGTACAAGACAAATTGATATTGGATCAGCAATTCTATGACCTTTGAAAACATTCTCCTCGAAAAGAAAAACTCCATCGCCTACGTCACCATCAACCGTCCCAAGGTGCTGAACGCGCTCAACACGGCCACGATGGAAGACCTGCGGGCGGCGTTCCATGACATTAAAAACGATGACGGCATTCGCGTCGTGATCCTGACGGGCTCAGGCGAAAAGGCCTTTGTTGCCGGGGCCGACATCAGCGAATTGGCAACGCAGGATGCGGTGAGCGGGAAGAAATACGCGCATCGCGGGCAGAGCGTACTCAATTTGATCGAGAACCTGGGCAAGCCCGTGATCGCCTGCATCAACGGATTCGCCCTCGGCGGCGGATGCGAACTGGCTCTTGCCTGCACGATGCGTCTAGCATCCGACAACGCCAAACTCGGCCAGCCCGAGGTGAAACTGGGCATTATTCCTGGCTATGGCGGGACGCAGCGCCTGCCGCGGCTGGTGGGCAAGGGTCTAGCCATGCAGCACGTGTTGGCGGGCGAGATGATTACCGCGCAGGAAGCGCATCGCATCGGCCTGGTGAATGAAGTGACGGCGCCGGCTGAACTGATTCCGCGCGCGGAGGCGATTGCCGCGAAGATCATTGCGAATGCCCCTCTAGCCGTGCAATACGCGCTGGAGGCAGTGAATAAGGGCATGCAGATGACGTTGGCTGAAGGTCTATTTCTGGAGGCGACGCTGTTCGGCGTCTGCTGCGCGACCGAAGATAAGAAGGAAGGGACGACGGCGTTTCTGGAAAAGCGCGCGGCACAGTTCAAGGGCAAGTAAACAGCGGAGACGGGCTTGCCCCGTCTCGCTTGGCGGCCTGAGCCGCGGCCAGTCGCGTCTCTACAGGGGGGACTACGAAAGCAAAACTAAAAAGTGAACGGGTTCCGGAACCTGCAATCCCTGCTCTGGAAGCCAGCCTGAACGCGGCCGGGAAGCGCTTCGCGATTGTGGTCGCGCGTTTCAACGCCTTCATCACCGAACGGCTGTTGCTGAGCGCTTGCGACGGACTGCTGCGCTCGGGCGCGAAGCGAAAAAACATCGCGGTCGTGCGCGTGCCCGGCGCCTTCGAGATTCCTCTGGCCGCTCGCACCCTCGCCGAAACCGGCAACTACGATGCCATCATTTGTATTGGTTGCTTGTTGCGCGGCGACACCGCTCACTATGACGTCATCGTCAACGAAGCGACGCGCGGGATCGGCCAGTCGGCGCAGGAGACGGGCGTGCCCCATGCGTTCGGCGTTCTCACCTGCGACACCCTCGAGCAGGCAATTGACCGCGCCGGACTGAAGATGGGTAACAAGGGCGCTGAAGCCGCCCTGGCGGCGATCGAAATGGCGAACCTGAAAAAAGCCGTCAGCCGTCAGCCATCAGCCGTCAGGAAAGACAATCCCCGTTCCGCTGCCAAGAAACGAAAGCCCCGCGCCTGATTTCACACTCCTATGTTCACGCGGGTGTTCTGTAAACTGTTGTCAGCCCCAAGCCACTGGTGTTCCTGATGGCTGACGGCTGACAACTGAAATGGGCACTCGACGAAAATCCCGCGAACTGGTTCTGCAGATGCTGTTTCAGGCCGACATGGGGAAACAGGCGCCGGACGTTGTCCGCAAGACGTTTTGGGCGGAGCGCGGGGATGTGGACGAAGAAGCGCGCGGGTTTGCTGAAGATCTTTTTCGCGTCGCGAGTGACCGCATGGAAGAGATCGACGCGCTGATCGGGCGCCATACGCGGCATTGGAAGATGGACCGCATGCCCGCGGTCGACCGGAATTTGCTGCGCGCGGCGGTTGCTGAATTTCTAGGCTACCCTAAGACGCCGCGGCCGATCGTCATCAACGAGGCTCTCGAGATTGCGCGCAGATTTTCGACGCCCGAGTCGGTGCAGTTCATTAATGGCGTGCTCGATAGCGTGGGGAAGGAACTCGCAGCCTAGTGTCTGCGGATCAAGAACTGCCGGATCGAGCCTCAAAGCTTCAGGGTCATCAAGGCCAGAAAAAGACCGGTATAACCGGCGATGACTAGCAGGACCAGCAGCGCCCCCACATTGAGCACATTGAAAATCCCCCAAGGCTTCTGAACCGCACCCAAAGCCAGTTTCCATAGCCCGAAACTGCCCACCAGGCCGCAGCCGGTCACGACTAGAGTGCCGATCAGCCGTCCGTGTGCTACGCGCGGAAAAACAATGAGGAGCACCACCGCCGGCAGGAAGCCCAGGGCTGGAATGATGGCCAGCGGGGCACCGATGAGAAAAGCGCGTTCGCGTTCTTGGGCGGTCATTTTATCGGGTGATCGCGTCATCCAGGCACGGCAGGTTCTGGATCAACCCATGACCCGATTCTACTTGGTCCGATTCTACTGGGCAGGAATCTGCTTCGCTTCGTACACGGTTTTGCCACCCACAACTGTGCGTAGGACTTTTGTATCGAGGATTTTTGGCGGCGGGGCGGCGGTGATGTCCTGATCGAGAACGACAAAGTCGGCGAGCATTCCCGGGATTAGTTTGCCTTTTTGTCTTTCTGCGAATTCGGCATAGGCGGCGCCGGTCGTATAAGCGGCAATCACCTGCTCAATCTTCAGCTTCTGGCCGGGAAAAGTCTTTTTCCCGTCCTCGCTCATGCGGGTAAGGGCGGAGTAGATCCCGCGAAACGGAGTCACGGGTTCGACCGGGTAATCCGTGCCGAACGCGAGCACGACGCCGCGGCGCAGGAACTCCGCCCAAGCGTAAGAAGTTTCCATCCGCTTCGGCCCGAGGCGAGACTCCGCCCAGTTCATATCCGTGAGCAGATGGTTGGGCTGCATGGAAGCGATGATTTTCAGATCTTTGAAGCGCAGAATCTGCTGCGGCGTGGTCACTTGCGCGTGCTCGATGCGAAGCCGGTAGTCGCTGGAATTGTCCCCATCAGCGGCCTTGGCCTTAGCAGCTTTGGCAGCCTTTTCTGTTTCCGCGAAGGCGTCGAGAGCCATTTGCACGGCTTTGTCGCCGATGGCATGGAATCCGATCTGGTATCCGGCCAGCACGCGCTCCTTAGTCATGGCATTCAGCTTGTCGCGCTCGTATTGTGGAATGCCGGTGTTCGAGCGATCGTCGCTGTAAGGCGCGAGCAAGGCCGCCGTCTTCGAGCCAAGCGACCCATCCATGAAGCCTTTGAGCAATCCGGTGTGCAGCATGTTGTCGGACGCGGGGTGCGAGTCGCGCTTGCGGTTCAGCTCTTCGATCGAATCGTCGAAGGGCAGCCATTCCGAGATGCGCGTGGTGAGCTTGCCTTCTTTTTCGATTTCCTCGTAGATCTGAAAATCCTCCCACTGCGGCGAATAGTCCTGCGCGGAGGTGATCCCGTGGCTGGCGAGATCGGCCAAAGCCGCTTCGATGGCGTGGCGCCGCTTCTCGTGCGTAGGCCGTGGAATTACCGCGCGCACGGCATCGGCGGCTTTCTCGCGCAGAATGCCTGTGGGCGTTCCGCCCTCGTCGCGGTCGATTTTCCCGCCCGGCCCATCCTTCGTGGCGACCGTCACGCTAGCCAATTGCAGGGCGCGGGTGTTGGCGACGGCGACGTGGCCAGCGTCGATGCGCGCCAGAAAAGCCGGGTGGTCGCCGCACACCTCATCGAGATCCCAACGGCTCGGCAGAACCTTCACCGGCCACAGAGTTTCGTCCCACCCCGCGCCGGCAACCCACTCGCCGGGAGCGGCAGCCTCGCACTTGGCGCGCAGGCGCTCCCGGAATTCGTCGATGTCTTTCGCTCCGACCATGTTCACGTTCATTTTTTCCAGGCCGGCGATGGCGAGGTGCAGGTGGGCGTCATTGAAGCCCGGCATCACAAAGTGGCCACCGAGATCGATGATCTTGGTCTCGGGTCCTTTGAATTTGGCAATCTCGTTTCGCGTGCCTGCGGCGAGGATGCGGTCGCCGCGAATGGCAAGAGCCTCGGCTCGTTTGCCGGCCCCCAGCGATGAAGACGCGTCGCCGTCGCCGGTATAAATATTGCCGTGAGTGAAAATCACATCGGCTTTCGCCTGAGGAGCCATATTCTGCGCCGGCGCGGTCGAAATTAGTGTAGACAGTAATATCACGGTTCGCAGAAGCAAAGCTCGCGTCATCATTCTCCCATTCCTGCCAATGCGAGCATTGTAAGCAGGATTCGGCGGAGTCCGAGATCTCGTCCCGTGCAATCGAACCATTCTTGCAACGTATGGGCGCCTCCGCCGGTACCGCCGCCGCCGATGGCGATGGCCTCGCGGCCGAGAGAAAGCGGGATGTTTGCGTCGGTCGACGCGCGCTGCACCTGTGCCGTGTTGCCCAGAACAGCGTCGACGGCGCGAATCACCTTGAGGAGGCGTGAATCGGATGCCAGTTCGCCGGCGGGCCGATTGCCAATTTCCACAACCTCGCATTGCACCGTCTGTGGACGGCGGGTTCCAAGCCGAGAAGACGGACGGTTCTCCGCATCCATCGCGTGGTCGAGCGAAATCCGAAGCGCACGTTCCAGGCGGTCGATCTCCAGCCTTGACGTAGACCGCAGGTCGACTCGCATGCTGGCCGACTCGGGGATGGAATTCACGGAAGTACCCCCGCGAATGACCCCAATGTTAAACGTAGTTTTGGGAGAAGCCGGAAGGGGAGTCTCGCTGAATGTCTGGATGGCGCGAGAAAGAGCGATGATCGGATTGGGCGCGCCGAAATCGCTCCAGGAATGTCCGCCGGGACCGCGCGCAATCACTTCGAAGCGGCGGCTGCCCAGGGCCTCCGCTACTACGGTGTCGGATCCGGCTCCATCGATGACGAGGCTGTACGCAATCGAGTCGCGCCAGCGGGGCGTCTCAAACACGCGCCGCATGCCGCGCAGATCGCCCTC
>PLHN01000087.1 GCA_003139975.1 Acidobacteriaceae bacterium | reverse complement strand
AGCGTCCGGCTTCGAAGCGGTAGCCGATTCCGCGCAGCGTCTTCAGATAGCGCGGATGGCGCGGATCGCGTTCGATTTTTTCGCGCAAACGGCGCACGAATACATCAATCGACCGCAGTGTGACGAACGAACCTTCCTTCCAAACGGCGTCAAGAAGCTGATCCCGGGTGAACACTCGTCCACGGTGGCGGGCAAGATATTCTAGAAGCCGGAACTCGCGCACCGTGGTCGGCACGGTCTTGCCCTGGACGCGGACGCTCATCGAAGCGATGTCAATCTCCAACTCCCCTACCTGAATCAGTTCGCGATTCGGCGCTTCCGCCGGCGTGCGAAGGACGTTGCGCACGCGCGCGATCAATTCACGCGGACTGAAGGGCTTGGTGATGTAACCGTCGCCACCGGCGTCGAACGCTTGCAACCGGTCTGGTTCCTGCGTGCGAGCGGAGAGGAAAATGACCGGCGTCTTCGCCAGCTGATCGTGCTGTCGAATCTGGCGGCAGAGGTCAATCCCGCTGATACCGGGCAGCATGATATCGAGCAGGAAGAGTGAAGGTGGGACTAAGGCGGCGGATGGAACCACGGGCGCGCCCGAGAAGAATGTCGAAACTTCGTATCCGGCAGTGCGGAGGTTGTGCTCGATCAGGCGCGAGACATCGATGTCGTCTTCGACGACATAGATCAACTCCGGATACCGTGGATAAGGCGTCGACTCCAAAGAGGGCATGGGCCGAAACAAGAGTCCTTCTCGCTGTCTTGGTTGAAAATAAGTCTCAGTCGCACAGTAGCGGGGAAGTGTTGCAGTAATGTTGCGCTCCTGTTAAAGGAGGGTTAATTTCCAGTCGGGCTGACGCGGCTAAGACTCAGGGCCAAGGGCCGTACCACCTCAATGCCAAGGCGTTGCAGAGTTGTTCCGCAGGCGGCGGGAGCCTCGCCCTTTCGATGCCTGCCTTCTGGAAGACCTGGCAGCGGCCGTCTGGCAGGCGGTCGCGCTCGTGACATCGCAGGTCTGGGCAAAGTAGCCCAGGGCAACTTGTGACGAGGTGGTCAGGTCAGTTTCGATCAAAAAGCCGTGGTTATCGTCGACCAGATAATAGTTCACATAGCCGCCCCCGTTGCCGCTGAGGAAAGTTCCCATGATTGCGCCGGCGATGTTCTCCTGCTGCGCAAAAGTCTCGCTGAGGGTGATCGGCGTCCCGCTTCCTGGGAACTCATTACCGTCGAGGTCATCCGCCGCGCCGTTCAAGACTATCGTCGTTCCGTTATAAGACGAGGTCATCTGGCCGGTGCCGTCGTCTTCGCCTCCATTCTGCAGCGTGAAGCTGACGCCGTAGTTTTCCGGGTTGCCGAAGGCAAGAGGTGGGGCTGCCTGGGGATAGGCGATTCCGGCCCCGACGCTCCCGTAACTCCCGTTGGTTTCGCCGTAAAGGACAAGTGGTGTTCCATCGCCGTTAAGGTAGGTGATGAAATCCGGCTTAAAGGAACCTACGTTGAATACCAAATTTGTCCAAGCGACGCGGCCTAATGCGTCGGTCTGATAATTCCCGTTGCTAAATGGAGAACTCACCTGGGCGGGGCTGCCCGCACTGTCAAATTGCAAGAAAGTATCGGTGTAACCGCTGAGACCTCCGCTGCCATCGGCGGTTACAACACCGGCGGATGTCAATGAAGAAGGCACCAGGGTCCCGGTGCTGGTGGTTGGGATATTCGCACCAAGGATACCGAATACGAACGGGCCAGAGAATGAAGCGTTGGTGAATGTGCCGGCTGTTGAGCCCTGCGCGATCGCGAGTCCACCAGTCAAGAAGCCGCTCGTGCCGTCGAGGTCGTCATTCTCGACGAGCCGAATGTGGTTGGCGTCAACGATGTAGCCGTAGAGTTGAGTGGGATCAAACGTCGCGGGGTTCCCGTTGGAATCAAGACAGCTTGACTGCCCAATGAGATCAATCAAGACACGACCAAAAGAGTCGGCCTGCAACACGCTTCCCGTAATTGCGTTGTTTGCCGGACAGCTGATCAGCTCTTTGTTGTAGTCCTCATCTGCGACGCTGCCGGCGAGCGAGATGTCGCCCGACGAATCAATGTTGAGAACACCCCCGAAGGCGATCGGCATTGGGCCGTTCTTATCCGCCAACAAATTCTGGCCGGAATCCACACCGCTGGCGACGAAGGCGTAAGAGGCAGGCAGCGTGAGCGCGGCGGCGGTCTGCAGTTCCAAGGTGCCGGCTGCGGAGTTTGAATCCAATTCGGCGATTAGCGCCTTGGAACTGGAGATTACTACAAGGCTAAAGGTTTCCTGAATGGGGTTGCCGCTGCTACTGATTGGCTGAACATTGAGGGTAATGCTTCCGCGTCCGTCCGGGCCAACGAAATAGGTGCTGGGCAGGCTGCCGGAACCTTGCTGGACGTTGTACGATGCCGAAAAGCCGCTCATGGTGTTCAGCGTCTGCTCGCCGGCGGTTATGGTGCCGTAGGAGGCGTCGGTGGGGTTGCTGTCAAAAGTAAACACGCCTGCTATCTGATAGGGAGCGCCGTTGGAGTCGCTGCCCTGGACTTGGAGGACGTAGTTGGCAGGAGTGCCGCCATTGAGCACGTTGGCGTAGGAGGTGATAGTAAGTGCAGTGGTTTGATTCTGGGTGTGATCGGCGGTGGCGAATGCGGTGACGTTGACAGTCAGAGTGCCGGCCGCAAAATCCGCGGGTGGAAGATAGGTAACTGTCGAAGGGCTAGCGGAGTGCATGGAGGGAATATTCAGAGTGCCGCAACCGGCGGGAAAGGTGCTCGGGCACGTGATCGCCCAGTCCACTCCGTAATTGCCCGGGTCGTTCGTGACGGTGGCCGTGAACGTAAGCCCTGTGGTGTTGGCGGCGGGAATGCTCGTCGTGGCCGGCGGCGTCACGGTAATCGTGACGGCGGTCTGCGTTGTGGTATGAGAGGAACTGCTGCCGCAAGCGACGAGAAGACAAATCGCGCCCACCGAGATTAGTGTGAGAATCCGTCGCATCGCTGCCACTGCAAGCCTCCTTGAAAATGACGCCAGAACCGTAGCCCTGCGCAACTCCTGAAAAGATCGCTCATCAATCGCCCGAATGGAGACGGGCTCCGCGAGGAAGCTTATTGCTTCGCTCCGTGCAGAAAAATCGGTTGCACTTCCCCTGCTCCGCGCAGGAAAATCGTCTGCACCAACCCGATTTGAGTCGGCGTGTTGTAAGTAATAATGAAGGTGCCGTAGTCGAACCCGATTACCTTCGGCAGGAAAGTAAATGTTATCGGGCAATTTTCGTTGGGAGCCAGGCTGGAAGGGCAATTATCCGATTCCAAATAGTCACCCGAGGGAGTCTTGGATGTGATCGTGACGGTCGCTGAGTGCGCATCCACGGGATCGTTAAAGAGCGTGACGGTTAACGGAGCGCTAAGAGTGCCCTGGATCAGCGTGCCAAATTCCAGACCTGCGCTGGGAAGCAATCGGAGCGGGCTGGGGGGATTGGTCTTCAATTCGACAGGAAAGCGACCACTGTCAATCTCGCAGTTGGATTCTCCCGAATTGCATTGCACCGTGTTGAACTCAAGAAAATAATCGAGCCCGATCGTGCCGTTCGCGGGGATGGTGTTCCATGCCTCTGGCTGGGGCGCAAAAGCGATCTGCAATGTGCAGCTCTGCTGCGGTTGAAGGATGACTCCCTGGCCCGCGGCCAGGCATGTGCTGGTAGGAGCTGGAGCAATCTGAAAATTTGCCACCTTAGTCTGAGTATCGAAGTCGCAGGCGTAGCTGACGGTGGGAGGCGTGGTGTTTGGTTCCGGCTGAATAAGCGCCTCTTGCTGCGTATTCGGAGCCTGGGGGAAGCCGGTTCTGTCTATCTGGAACCCGGCCACGGGGCTGCTAATCGCTAGCGGGTAAGGCAAATTCTGCTGATTTAAGGTGTCACAAGTGTTCGCACCGGGCAGAAGTTGCACCGCGTTGGAACCCTGGTTGGTGAAGGTGAGTATTTGCGGAGCGCTGGTTTCGCCCAGGGTTTCGGAACCGAAATCGAGCTCACCCGTCGAAGGCACAATGGCGCTCAGGCCGGTGCCGGAGATAGGTGTGGAGAACGTTCCATCCGAGTCTTCGGTGTCGTTCGACGGGACATTAACCGTCAGGATGGCGCTCAGCGGATTGGGGCAAAGGGAAGGCTTTTCTACAAATGGCGGAGTCGAGTTGCCAAAATAGGGTGACGGCAGCCAGGGGCAGCTTTCCTGGGGCGAGAACTGAATTGTTACTTGGCAACTGGTTGCGAGAGTGAAGGTAGAGCCGGGAGGTGCCAGAGTAGTGCAGTCATTCGCTTGCCCGGTCTGCAACACGGTGAAGCTGGGAACGCCGTTGAAGTCTCCGCCGCCTTGCTGGTAGAAAAGCAGACTGTCGCTCGCCGTGAGTTGGATCTTCACGTTAGCCAAGGGCGAGCTTGTGATGTTCGAAATCGTGATCGCCTGTGTCGTCGGCGTCGACCCGAGTAACTGGGGGAGGAATAACGTGGAGAGAGGAGAGAGGGTAATCGGCTGTGTGCAACCCGTAGAGCCGCCAATAGCGAGACAAATGTTTCCTGTGTCTCCTATCTGTGCAGAACCTTGTGGGCAGGATTTTGTCGTCAGGGCGTAACCGAGTTGGCCCTGCACAACGAGCCCGCCGTTTGAGCTGTTGTTTACAGTCACCGGGGAAACGAAAATTGGCGGCGAACCTCCACTTCCGATCTGACCGACGACCAAACCGTTGCTGCCATAGATCTGCAGGTTGATGTTATTTCCGCTGATTACGCCGTGCACCGAATTCGTGGTTAAGCAAGGATAGTCGTTGAGCTGGGTCGCCGGGTCCTTGAAAATAAGCGTGCCGCTTACCGATGCGTAGCTGGCTCCCACGTTCGGTCCCTGGACCAGGTTTCCACCAACCGGAAAATCCTGACCGTTTAGGCCAGCGTTGCCAGTGAAGCTGTGGAAGAAACCTTGAATCGCTCCCGTCAGCGTCGGGTAAGAGGTCGCGCTCCAAGTCGCGGTATCTGCCATCAAGCCGCAGGACACAAGTACGCCGTTCACGTACCCATAGCCGTCGGTCGAGAAGCTATAACTGGCGCCCTGGATGGTCGGGTTGCCGGCGCTGTTGGTGCCGAGCTGCCCGCCGCTCAGGGTAATCGTCTGCGCCGTGGGGTTGCCGTTTTTGTCCAGCGTGTTCACCACGGCAGTGAGGCTCACAGTCTGGCCGCTGACTGTTCCTGTGATAGCCGCCGCCCCGCTGTTGCAAATTCCCGAAGATGCCACAATTGAGAACACGATCTGTCCCGTGACAGAGCCATTCTGCTGCTGCAGGAACCCACCTTGCAGGGGGCTGCCGACGAATGAGGAGACGCCACCCGGTGTCATGGTGAATTGCCAATTGCCAGCGAGAATGCCGCTCTGCTCCGAATTGGAGCCGCTGCTGCCGCAGGACGATAGGACGGCAGTGACGGCGGCAAGCAACAAGATACGCAGGCTGTTCGCCAGCCTTCCCGAACCACAGTATGGGGATTTGTGCCCCGTCGCGTGTTCTCGAAACCTATTCATGATCTCCGATTCCTCAAAACGCAAGCTTCAAAGCAAACTGCAGAGTGCGCGGCCGATGGGCATCGAGCGGATGCAGGAAAGAGGCTCCCGTGACGCAGTCGGCGCCGCTGCCCTTGTAGCCGGCCGAGTAGGCAGGGCCGGCATAACAGCTGATGATGTTATTGCCCGTGCTGCCGGGATTATCCGGATCGTAGATGCGGAATGCCGTGTGGTTGAACACGTTGAAAGCCTCGGCGCGAAATTCAAGTTGGCTGGCCTCTGTCACTTTGAAATGCTTGGCCAATGCCATATCGAAATTTAATTGCGACGGATTGTTCAGGAAATTGCGGCCGGCGTTGCCGAAGGTAAGTCCGCGCGGCGCCACGAACTGCGAAGGATTCCCTATGAGTGGGCCGAAGCTTTGGGAGTTGTTGCCGGGCTTCGGTGTTCCCCTTACTACGTCGGGGTAGGAGTCGGCAATGCCGAGGTTGCTGGAGACGCCGGCATTATCGGTGACGGAGATGCCGGTGTTGCCGGCCGTGTTGATCACACTGAAGGGCGTCCCCGAATGAAACAGTGTTATGCCGGAAAGTTCCCAACCCTGCAGAAAATTGTCTGCGAATCCGGAGCAGCATTTGGGAGCAGGCGCGCCCTGGTCTTGTGCAGCTCCAGCTTCGCGCGCGTTCGCCCAGTCGCCAATGTTATGGACAAGATTCTTGAGCGAAAATTGATAAATGTAGTTGAACGTCAGCAGATGCCTTTCGTCAAAATTCGAACTCGCCCGGTTCTCCCGAAGGTCGTAGGAGTTCACCAGAACGGGATCGCTGCGGTCGGAAGAATCGTCAATCGAATGACTATAGGAATACGAGACGCCAGTGGTGAGCGCGCCCCGGGTGCGTCGTGCCGTGAACTGAACTGCGTGATAGTTGGAATTGGCAACGTTCTGGAGCGCGAGAACTCGTGCCAGGCCGGGGTAGGGGCGTTTTAGGCTGGGGTCGGTAGGGTAGGGCGACTCTGGCAGAGAATTGACATTGGGGATGTGAGCATTGGTGCACGCGGCCTGCAAATACGGGTAGGCGGGATTGGTTGGGCTGACGATTGTTCCGCTCTGCAGGTAGAAGGGAGTAGACCCATCTCCGGGAGAACTGCTCCCCCCTGTCGGGTTAACCGTGCAATCGTTCACGGTCAGCGGCTCATTCGGGCCGAAGGGATTTTCGCTGTTCGGCAGAGGCGGCAGTTGATTGAGCTGGCGTCCCACCGTCAAGTGCGTCCCCTTGCTCCCCACATACGCCATGTTCACCACGAAATCGCGAGACACTTCGCGCTGCACTCCAAAACTCCATTGCTGAGCGTAGGGCCAGATTGCCTGGGTAGGAATGGAAGTGACGTCAATCGGATAAAGCGAGCCGGCTGGAGGCGCGTTCGCTCCGCACGGCTGATAAGTACCGTTGAAGCCAGATCCATAGCCGACATTTCCGATGCATGGGTAACTGGTGGGAACCGGCTGCGTGACGCTGAGAACGACCGGGGCACTGGCTTCGAGCGAGCCGGTGTTCGCTTCGTTTCCGGTGCCGTGTTCATAGAAAATTCCGTAGCCGGCGCGGATCGACGTCTTGCCATCGCCTTTGGGATCCCAGGCGAAACCGATCCGAGGCGCCCAGTTAAGGAGGTGGCCCTGCATGCAACCCGCCGGTGTGTGCTCCGCTCCACACTGCACGAATCCCATCGCACTGACGATGGCCGGGTTGGATTGGAATGTGGACGTTTGCAGCGGAGCGCCGTTGTACAAGAGTTCGCCGTGGTCCGGGTCCACCGAAAAGGCTGTCTTATTCTTCTCAAATTGGTCAGCTTCCCAATTCCAGGCGTTGTGGTATTTTTCCCGGAAAGTACCGAATAAACTCAAGCGCAAGCCTAGATTCACGGTGAAGCGGCTGCTCAGCTTCCAGTCATCTTGAAAGTAAGGCTCGGCCAGCTGGTAACGCTGATAGTAGCGGTGCTGGGAGGAATCCTGGGTGAAGGTCTGAATGTTTCCAGTCAGGAAATCCGCGAAGGCATTGCCAGTGCTGAGATTTTGGTTGGCAAAAGTAAGCAGGCCCTCAACTTCGCCGGAAGCGGCCCCAATCACGTTGTTGTCCTGATTGCGCTGGGAGTCGACGTACTGTGCCCCAAACTGCAGGGTATGTTTGCCCATGGCTTTTCCGACGTCGTCCCGCACAAAATATGTGGGATTGGTGTGCTCCCAGGGCATGTACGAAGGATCTTCCGTAAAGCCTCGGCCTCCGTAGGCGGCATTCGTTCCCAAAATAGCCACGCCCGGCATCTTGCCGCCGAAGTTGTTGTTGAAGATATAGCCAATGCCGCATTCCGGCTGACCGGTCACAGGGTCCACGCTTAGAGTTGGGTCGCACTGTCCAACCGGGCCCACGAGGGGCAAATCAATTGCCGGGTTGCGCTGGAACTGGGCACCGCTTGGGCCATTCTTGTCCGCCAGAGTGATCCTGGCATTGGTGTAACTCAGAACCACATTGTTAATAGTCGTCGCCGAAATAGTGTGCGTCAGACTGGCCACCAGGTTCAGTCCGGGCCCGAAAAAACGGTTCTGAATGGTCGGGAAAGTAGCCGCGGACGGATTGGTGACGCTGAGGTAACTCCACTGCGGCGTCAACACCGTCGTGTCCCAGGAATCGTGAATGTAGCGGAACGAAACTTTTAACTTCTGGGTCAAGTTGTGATCGATGCGAAAAAGCTCTTCGCGCCAGTAGGTGGACGGCGAAACGGCCGCATCGTAGCAGCGATTGGGATCGGAAGCATCCAGAACGAAGCCTGGCGCCAGGGCGTAACTGCACCCCGTGGGAGAATTGGGCAGGGGTATCAGGTTCGCGTTGAGGATCAATTGGGCGTTCTTGTCGACGGCGTCGGATGTGTAACTGCCCGTTGGAGTCGCTTCCAAAAAGACTTTGGAACCTACGCCTACATTCGTCAGGAGGCCAGGGCAATCCGGAAACTGGGCGCGGCTGAAGGTGCCTCCCAACGTAGGACAGACATCGCTAAAATCGAAGATCTGCCCAATTTGTCCCTTCCCCACGCCCGAAGGCGACCCCAGTCCGGGAGGGCTCAGATATTTCTGGATTCCGTTTGCGGTCATGATGAGACCGCGCTCTTTCAGGCCGGGCACCGCCTGGTTGTACTCGATGGGACTCTTTTCCAGCCGCACTTCCTCGGAGAAAAAGAAGAAAGTTTTGTCTTTCTTCGTGTTGTAAACATTAGGAATGGTCAGCGGGCCGCCGATGGTGCCCCCGAAATCCTGCCGCCGATAAAGTGGGGCTTTGCTGGTGAGATCGAAATAATTGCGCGCGTTAAACGCTTCGTTGCGGGTGAAATCATAAATATTGCCGTGGAATTTGGCCGTTCCCGTCTTCGTAGTCACCTGCACCGTGCCGGATGCGGTGCGCCCATATTGCGCGCCGTAGTTCGAGGTCAGCACCTTGACTTCCTGGATGGCATCCAGGCTCGGGTAAACCACGAGCGTGCTCGCCGACCGGTTTAGACCGGTATTGAGCACGTCGCTGCCGTCAACTTCGAAGGTGTTGTATTCGACGCGCCCGCCGTTCACGCTGTACTTGACGCTACCCACCACCCCGACCTTGCCTTCATCCTGGCCGGTCTGATTGCTGACGCCAGCCGCCAGAGCGATGAGCTGCGAGAAGTTGCGCCCATTGAGTTGCAGGCTTACCACTTCTTTCTGCTCGATGGTGCCGGAAACGGCCGCGTTCTCGGTCTCCACCTGTCCCACGTTGCTCGATTCAACATTCACTTCTTCACTCTTGGCGTGAGCCGGCAACAAAGAACTGTCGAGCGTCTGTTCCAGGCCCGCTGTCAAGGTAATGTTGTCAAACACCTGGTCGGCGAAATTGGGGGCCGATACGGTTAGTGTGTACGTCCCGGGGCTAATCCCGGCGAAGGAATACAGGCCTCTGGCATTGACTGGGGTTTCCAGTTTTTCCCCGGCCGCGCTCTTCAATACTGCTTTGGCATCCACCACGACGGCACCGGTTTGATCGGTTATCGTCCCTTTGAGCGCGCTTTTGTCCCCAGCAATTTTCTGAGCGGGGGAGGCGGCGCTTTGTTCGGCCCGCTCCGTGCGACCTGTCTCAGCCGCGGGCTGGGTGCTGGCTGGCTTCAGGCTGGCGTCGAGCGTTAACTTCTTGCCGGGCGTTAGCGTGAAACCTTGAAAGACGGCATCCGCGAGGCCGGGCGCCGAGACGGTTAAGGAGTAGGTTCCCGGGTAGAGTCCGGTAATGGAATACATGCCGTTGTCATCGACTGGAATGGCAAGTCTCACGCCATACTCGCTCGTGAGGACCACTTTCGCATCGTGCACGACGGCGCCAGCTTGTTCGGTGACGGTGCCGGTGATCGTGGCCTTGCCGGTATTCGCATCCGCTTGCTGCTGCGGTTGCTCCTGTCCGACGCAAACCGGGACCATGAGCATCGCCAGCGCGACTACAACGCCGGAAAGAATTGAAACACGAAGGAGATGAGAACTCACACGCGCGCCTATCTGAGTGATCTAGACTCTTGGTGGCTTGAAAAGAAGGGCAATTCTAGAGGACGGCCGAAGTTGTTAAGGTTAAAATCTCGTTAAATTCCGCCATGCTCTGTGGGCGCGCACGCGGCGTCTCTTGTTGCCGCATTTGTCGTGATCGGCTCACCAACCGCTCGCAAACTCCGGACGCGCCCTTCAGACAGCGGCACTTACGACCGTTTCCCTCATGTAACACTGCGTTAACAGAATATTATTCAACACTTCACACTGCGGCCTCAGGCCGATGCGTTAGTATCCACCCGTCAATCCTGCTCCCTGTGGCGCTCGCTCCTAGGTGAAGTCCGTAGGGAAACGATCGGCTAATTCAAATTTGAAGTGTGCGTAGCGGCAATGCGCACAATTTAGCAACCGCTTCTCAATGCAGAACTAAGGAGAAAATAGCAATGTCGAAGATGAAAATAGGTTTCGCGGTGCTGTTGTTGGCCGCGACGGTTTCTTTTGTATCCAGTGCCCAAGCGCAGACCGTGGAAGTAATCGCATCGGGCTCTTCAGCTTTGTGGCAGACGCTGGCGTTGGCCGCCTGGAACTGCTCGGTGGCGGGCGCAGTCCCACCTTGCTTCCACTATACGAATAAGTCAAATTTTTACGTCGTTGACCACCGGCCCACTTTTCTGAGTGGCTCCGATAACCTTGACCAGGGCGGCATCTGGATCGTCTGGGATAGCACTCCGGCCAGCAAGAAAGGCCCTAAGGTTTGGGCGGACCTCAAGGTGGACTCGGTCGTAGGAGACCGGTGCTACCTGGCGAACCCACGCTGCTACATCAATGACAACGGCGCAAGCTCCTTTCCTGCCGCAAGCAATGCCATCAGCTTTGTTTGGGGTTCGGATACAACCCCGCCGACAAGCGTTCAGAACCTGTTCTCCGGGAGTGGCGCTGCAGGCACGCAAGTGAACGCGGCCGCCACCGACATTCGTCCGGAAGATGCCGGCTTCGCGATTTGCCGTGTGAACTCCGCGTCGGGTCAGTCTGCCGCCGGCGGACCGGTCAGCGGTTTTGACGGCACCGACGGTCTCGGATATGGCAGCGTTCCCGCGGGAACCTGCGCGACGTTCGGTGATTCGCTAACGCAACTGCAGGGCACGCCGATTTCGAGCGGTGTGGGTTCGGGCGCTGCCAATGTTCTGGCTTTTAGCCAGCCCGGCGGGAACGACCCGTTCACGAACAACGCAATTCCAGCGGCATACACGGTCTCGGTCGGCGCGGACCCCGTCGTGTTCATCTATGGCAACGCCGGCGGCCAACTTACCGGTCTGTCCAACGTCACGCAAGCCCAGTTGCAGAGCGCCTTTTCGGGCGCAAGGTGCGATGCCGACGCGTTTGGCTTGCCCTCGGCCGGTATCCAGGTCTATCTGCGTGAACCCGAATCCGGCACCATGAACACGACAGAAGCGACGGTTTTCCGTATGCCCGTCAATTCCCCCGCTCACCCCCTTGGCTTGGTCTATGGAGCGAGCCAGGAAACGGGTGTAAACGGCACCAATCCCCTTAAGGGAACGAATGTTGCCTGCCCGTCCTCAGATGGAAACGGCGGCCGGTGGCGCGCGATCGGCACAGGACAAGAAGTGTCGTCGGTGCAAAACTCATTCTCCGCCAACACCTGGGGTAACAAGACCGATGGCATTGGATATTCGTTCAATGGTTTCGGCAATTTCAGCGCCATCTTCGGCAACCCCGCTTACGGGTACGTTTCCGTCAACGGAATCGACCCCATCTTCGCAACCCACGTGAGCAACTCACTTCCTTCGTGCACCTATCCTTGCTCCGAAGCTGGGATTTGGGGCGCGGTGGGTACCTCATACCCCAACGTCCGCAATGGCTCCTACGGCGCCTGGTCGGTTCTTCGCATTGTGACGGCCAGCAGCGGCGCGACACTGACCGCTGTGAAAAACCTGGTCACGGCATCGAACAACTTCGTGGTCAACAGCGTTCCCGACTACATTCCCGCAAAGGCCGCAGCCGGCGATCCTGGCCTTACGGTCTGGCGCTCGCACTACCAGCAGTGGGACGGACAGGGCAACCCGGTCGGATCTGCACCCAACAACGGTGCGTTCTCGGGTAGCAACCCCAATGGCAACGATAAAGGCGGCGACATGGGCGGATGCGTCCTGACGCTGGGAACCACGGATCGTACCATCACTGGTTACATCCAATCCTCCTTCGGCCAGTTGGATCCAAATGACCCCAAGAAGAAAATCAAGGGTCAATGCCCCGCACGCGTAGACTAAGTTAGGTGGCTGTCTTCAAGTAGCTCAAAACCTGGGCGGGCCGTCGGTTAGCGGCTCGCCCTTTTCTTGACTGCGGTAAAGTCGATATACAGGTCTAAGATGGACCTGCGACGCCCGGTGTGGAACAAAAGTGCGGAATAGATCAAGGAGTGGGGAAAGTGATTTCGCGGCGAATGCTGATACCCGTTTTCGTGAAGAAGTTAGTTCTGGGAAGTGTCCTGTTGCTGGTATCGCTGCCGAGCGCCGGGCAGCTTCCGGGTGCATCTCCTCTGATCGCCGATCCGGCTGACACGCGCTTTCGTGGTGTGGACGAGGATTGGACTTTGCCCTCGTTGAGTAAGAGTCATCTAAGGCCGGTTAAGCCGCTTAAGTTCGTCGCGGACCACGATAGGTACACGACCGAACTGGTGCGGGTCCAATGGCGATGGGGCGATCCAATCGACCTTTATGTCATTCGGCCGAAGGGCGTGACGAAGCCGCCGGTGGTCCTGTATCTTTTCGGCTACCCCTATGATACCGAGGTGTTCAAGGACGAGGGATTCCAGGCCGATGCGACTAAGGATGGCTTTGCCGCTGTGGGCTTCGTCACTGCGCTCACCGGGCATCGCTATCACGACCGTCCCATGAAGAAATGGTTCGTCAGCGAATTGCAGGAGTGCCTGGCAGTTTCTGCGCACGACGTGCAGATGGTGCTGGATTATCTGGCTTCTCGCGGCGATCTTGACATGGATCGGGTAGGCGTGTTCAGTCAGCTCTCGGGCGCCAGTATTGGAATTCTCGCTTCCGCCGCGGATCCCCGCATCAAAGTGATGGATGCATTGGATCCGTGGGGCGATTGGCCCACGTGGATGGCAAGGTCGGCGTTTGTGCCCAACGACGAGCGGCCCGGCTACGTGAAACCAGAGTTTCTGAGCAAGGCCGCGCTGCTCGATCCGGTCGACTGGATGCCAAAGATCCAGGCCAAGAAATTCCGCCTGCAACAGAGGAGTTATGAGCCCGAAACTCCGGTTGCGTCGAAAGAGAAGTTGCAGAAGGCGGCGCCGCCCGGCGCAACTGTCGAGTTTTACAAGAGCCAGAAGGAGTTCGCAAGCGTCGTCGGCGAAGATGGACGTAAGAGCGTGGATTGGCTTAAAGGACAGCTGCGTTCTCTTCCGGCACCCGCGACCGACAGCACAGCCGCGGTTCAGAAGTCCGACTGAGCGTAGTTGCTGGCTTTGAAGGCCCGATTCGATGAAGGTGAGGAGAGGGGCATGTTGGAAACATGGTGTTTGTCTACCTGCCGCCAGGCTCAGGTGTGCTCCGGACCGACTCTGATCTTTGCCCTGCGCTCCGCTCATTCGGTACACTGCCTGATATGAATCAGCCCAACCAACCGAATGTGAAATTTGTGCAAACCTCCGACTACCGCGAAGCCTATGCCAACAGCGTGCAGATACGCGTTAATGTATGGGATTTTTTCCTCGTCTTCGGCACCATGCAGCAGGCCTCGGAAACCCAGGTGGAACTGCGGAATTTCCAGGGAATCTACTTGAGCCCACAACAGGCAAAAGCGCTGATGGCCCTGCTGCAGCAGAACATGTCGAACTACGAAGCTGCTTTCGGCGAGATCAAGCTCGATCCGCGAGCCCCGGGTGGACCGATCCACTGATGGCGGCCCGGCCGTCGGCGCACGCTAGCGTGAAAAGTCCGGCACAAGCGAATGCGGCGTGGACGCAGCAGTTCCTGCTGTACGCGCTGTTGTTTGCCAGTCTGATGGTGCTGCATGCGCCTCTTCTGCGTCTGCCGTATTTCTGGGACGAGGCCGGATATTACATTCCGGTGGCGCGCGATCTTTATCTCACCGGCTCGCCCATCCCGCATTCGACGCTTTCGAATGCTCACCCGCCGCTGGTGATGGCGTGGCTGGCTCTCGCTTGGCGGCTTTTCGGGTACTCGACGCTGGTGACGCGCACCGCGATTTTGGCGTTGGCGGGTTTTTCGTTGCTGGGTTTGTTTCGGCTGGCGCGGCGGGCCGCCAATCTCCACATTGCTGCGGCGGTGACGGTACTGACAGCAGTTTATCCCGTATTTTTCACGCAGAGTGCGATGGCGCTCGTTGACCTGCCGGCTGCCGGACTTGCGTTTTGGGCGCTGGCTTCGTATCTCGAAGATCGCCCATGGAGCACCGTCCTCTGGTTTTCGCTGGCGGCAATGGCAAAGGAGACAGCGGTCGTGGCGCCACTGGCGCTGCTTTCGTGGGAGCTGCTGGCTCCCATCGTTCGTTCCAGGCGCGCAGAACTTGCTCTTCCACTTGGCAGGCGTACGCGTGCCATTCATTTGATTCTTCCCATTATGCCGCTGGTCTGCTGGTTTGCGTTTCATCGTGCGAAGACTGGCTTTGTGTTTGGGAATCCCGATTTCTTCCGCTATAACGTGGCCGGGACACTCAATCCTTTGCGCATTCCGATCGCGCTGGGATTGCGTTTGTGGCAAGTAGGTGGGTATTTCGGCCTGTGGCTGCTCAGCCTGTCTGTTGTGCTCGCGATGCTCCGGCCGCCGCAGATCGAGAACGGTCACCCGCGTCGACGGATCGAAATCTGGCAACAGGCCGCCATTGCGGCCGTAATTCTCGCTTACCTGGTATTCATGTCTGCGGTCGGCGGTGCGCCGCTGGCGCGCTACCTGTTGCCCGTTACGCCACTGGTAATTCTGTTATCGGTGGCGGCACTGTCGCGTCGCCTGCGCTATTGGAAGCTGGTTGCGGGTGCCCTTGCGGTGACGTTTGTCGCGGGATTGTTTAGCAATCCTCCTTATGGTTTCTCGCTCGAAGATAACCTCGCCTATCGCGACTTTGTGGTGATGCATTCCGAAGCCAGCCGGTTCATGACTATGCGTTATCCCAATGCAACTGTGCTGACTGCGTGGCCGGCTTCCGACGAACTCAATCGCCCGTGGCTGGGATATGTTGCGCGGCCGTTTCGCGTGGTGCGAATCGAAGACTTTACCGCTGCGCAAATCGACGTGGCATATGCGGCCCGAAGCGAATTTGACGTGGCGTTCGTGTTTTCGACGAAATATCAGCCACGGCATGAGTTGCTGGCGAACTGGGCAGCTTGGCAGGAAATCAAGGCAAGGTTCTTCGGCTATCACCGCGATTTGTTGCCCGAAGAGATCGCCCGGCGCATGGGCGGAAGAATCGTGTTTCACAAAGAGGAGAACGGACTTTGGGTTGCGGTGATTGCGCTCGACAAAGAACAAGATGCGCAGTTGCGCTTGCCGGCCGACTATCCGCCCAGCAGGTGACAGGAATGCGTCTTGACGATGACCCAAACGCTCTTGCCGGGAGTGAGCCCGAGAGCTTCGCGGGCGGCCAGCGTTAGATGCACCTCAAGCGAAGTCCCTCTGCAATCGATTACCGCAGAGACAATTCCATGCCTTTGTTCCAGCGCCTGAATGGTTCCGGCGACGACGTTGCGTGCACTTAGCCCGTGCGGGTTCTCGGTTGCCAGCAAAATATCGCCGGCGCGAATGCCAACCCTCAGGCGAGCTCCAGCCTCCATCGCCACCAGCGGAGTTTCCAGGGTGAGCGACCCCGTGCCAATGCGGCAGGTCATCGTGCCGCGATTCTCATTTCCCGCGACCACCGTCGCGTCGAATATATTTTCAAACCCCGACAGCTGCGCCACCGTCTCGCTTCGCGGAGCGTGCATTACATCCTTGGGCTGGCCTTGCGCCACGATCTTTCCCGCCTCCAGCACGATGACTTCTTCGCCAAGCGCAAACACTTCCTCACCGCTATGCGTCACGAAGAGAATCGGGATGCGCGATTGCTGGTTCCAGCGGCGCAGGTCAGCCAAAATCAGCGACTTGGTCGGACGGTCGAGCGCAATCAGCGGCTCGTCGAGCAACACCGCTCGCGGCTCGATCACCAGTGCGCGCGCCAGGGCAACGCGCTGGCGTTCGCCGCCTGAGATCTGCGCCGGCCGGCGATCTCGCAAGTGGTCGATCCGGAAGGCGCTCAGCATCTCGCGGCTGCGAGTCTGTCTATCGGACTGGCTCAAGCGGCGCAACCCATAGGAGACATTTTGCTCGGCGGTCAAGTGAGGGAAGAGGGCTAAGTCCTGCAGCACATAGCCAATGCCGCGTTTCCAGGCAGGCAGGTTCGCTTTGCTGTCGGAATCATAGACGGCGTCTCCGCCAACCACGATTCGTCCTTCGTCGGGATCAGTCAGTCCGGCGATGCAATCGAGCAGCGTGGTCTTGCCAGCTCCAGAAGCGCCGAAGAGAATTGTGAATCCTGCCAGCGCGCGGAAGTGGACATTCAGCAGAAAACTCCCCTCGGGATTTGGAAAGCGCTTGCGAATGCGAACCTCGAGTTCGGAGGAAATTCCCACGGGCGGGGCTGGCGGGGACGCTGCTGACCTTACTTCCACGGACCCACCACCCACGAACGCCGATTCATTCCATACACAATCGACAGCAGAATAAAAGAAATCACCAGCAGCGCCAGCGCGGTTTGGTTCGCGCTCGAATAGTTTGCCGCCTGTACTTGATCGTAAATATCAATGGAAATCGTACGGGTCACACCGGGAATATTGCCTCCCACCATGAGCACGACGCCAAACTCGCCCAGCGTGTGCGCGAAGCTCAGCGCAAATCCCGTGACCAGTCCCGCTTTTGAAAGGGGAAGCACGATGCGGCGAAACGTCTGCAGCGGCGATTGTCCAAGCGACGCCGAGGCGCGAAGCAGACTGGAGTCGACGGCTCCGAATGATGCCGCGAACGGCTGCACGGCGAACGGCAGACTGTATAACAACGACCC
>PLHN01000098.1 GCA_003139975.1 Acidobacteriaceae bacterium | reverse complement strand
GGAAGATCACGACTTCTAAACGTCGGTCTTTACGAGAGTAGGCAAACCTGAAAATTCCAGACGCCAGCTCTGGTTGTGAGCATGGCGTCTGGGATTTTCTTCTTTGTCCGTGTTAGCGCGAAGCGCAGCAAGAACCGGCCCATCCCCGCCCAGCGACTTACGCGGGACCATGCCACCGAGAATAATCCGCCGCAAATTAGATGTATGATACCCAGACTACCCCATAAGCAGTAGCTCTCACATCCTAGCGTGTTCGACTAGGCCACGTAGGTACTGTTTAACGCTGTCACGATCGCCTATATTCCTCAAAGCGCCACCAGCTGATCTCCCCCCAGTGCAGGCGTCAAAAACTGGAGGATCACAAATGAAGAAGCTTGGCTTTGTTTTTGCAATGCTGGTCATCGCCCTGGCAGCGACAAGTGCGATGGCTCAGAACATTGGTGACAACAGCGTGTATTTTGTCACCTATTACTCCAACAACGTTGCGGCGGCTCCGGATGCAACGGTGCGCTTCATCAACGACGGCAACCATGGCACGAACGCGAGCGGCGATCTGTGGGCGGCTTTCTATGTGTTCGACGACAGCCAGGAACTGACCGAGTGCTGCGCCTGCGTGGTCACGCCCGACGGTCTGCTTTCCGAGGATGTGAAGACCGAACTGACAGCGACTCCGCTGACGGGAAAGATCCCGACGCGCGGCGTCATCAAGGTCATTTCGTCCTCGAGCTGGGATCCGACAGCCCCGTGGCCCTCGACTGGTCTGCGCGGAACGGCGACCCACATTCAGGCAGCGGGCAAGAGCGCGTATGCCACGACTGAAACCGCAGTCTCGGACGCGAACCTGGGCTCGGCTGAGTTTTCCCTGTTGCCGCAGCTGTGCTACTTCGCCGACACGCTTCTCAGCGGCGTAGGATGCTCCTGCACTCCGGAAGATCACGACTTCTAAACGTGGCCTCTACAGAGGGTAGGCAGAGTTGGAAATCCCAGACGCATGCTGTTGCTGGCATGGCGTCTGGGCCCTCCCCCCTTATCAGATTGAAACAAAGAGAACAGCCTGCCGGGAGGCAGGCTTTCTTATTTGGTGTCGCAGAATCAGTGCGATTGTGGCTGCGGTGCCGTTGGGGGTGGTGAAACCGGAGACGATGGCGCAGTCTTAAACGCGGCGATGCTCATGCAAAAATTCTTGCCCGGTTTGCCTCCGGTTAGAGTCGGGTGATAAGTTCCGGGGGGTGCTTTGAGGACGTAAACATAAGAAGGGTGATGCGTCCATGCCGCGGGAGTGACGCCGGTCGGAAGCGGAGGAGTAGAAAAGTAAGGCGCAATCACGAAATCCTCCGCCGCGGTGGTGAGAGTGGGGCCGGCCCCTGAACCTTCGCTGGTCAGAGTACCGTCACTCACATTGGCGCCAATCCCATCGAGCACGGAGGATAGCGCGAGCCCGGAAACCTCCATGAAATTATTGATACTGGCGCGAACGTGACCCGACAGATGGAATTTGAGTTCCGTGACATCCGGATTGCAATTTTCGCAGTACCAGATATCCAGGGATTGTTTGGTGCAAGAGGAAGTTGAGCCTTTGACCTGTTTGTAGGTGTTGCCCCCCGCAGGCGCATTATCGGTAATACTCACGACCTGGACGTCGGGGGTAAGAAGCATGGGCATGGCGATGAGAACGCTGCCTTTCACTGTGGGCTGGGGAAGATCCATGTCGGAGACCGTGCCGGCACCGGCGCTGACCGCTGCGAACTGCTGAAGTACGGTTTGAGCCGGCGCCTCAACTCCCGCCCACAACAGCAACGCCAGCAGGAGCAAATACGACCTGTTCATATTCATGTCCTTTCCATGGTTGGGAGGAAATCGCCGTAGCGGCGGACTCGGACGGCAATGGCCATAAAACCGCGTCGGCAGGGGCATTCTAGCGTCCTGGCTGCGGCGGTCTCAAGTTACTTCAGGTAGTACGGGGGCTGGCGATGCTACTTGGCGTCCCCTTGAAGCTTGACCTGCTGGGAGCGATCTTTCGCCATGATGAAGGGGGCTCCGCCAGAGGGCAGGCTATCCACCTTGCCCGTAACGCACACCTGCTTGCCGTAGTAGGCGTTTACAACCTCTTGCGGTCCGTCGGGCTTTTCCCCGAAAGCGACGAAGTAGAACACGGGGTTCGGTTCCGGCTGGTCGAGGTCGAGAGTTACGGGCTTCCCGTGGCCTGCGATCCCATATTTGGAAACCTTGGTATCGACGACCTTGCCGCAGACGGTCGCGGTCTCGCCAATGTGGGCCTTGGCGTCGGAAGGGTTGATAGGCTTCGAAGTTGCGTCCTGAGCGAACGCAAGAGGCAACAAGCCAGCTATATACAGTGCAGCGATCAGTGTTTTCATAATTGTCGCATTCCAGTTCCGTGATGCGGCTTGAGCGCAAAAGCCAACAGATTCAATAAAATCGTCCTCGCCAGCCGGGCTCATCCTGATCCCATCTAAACTCAGTTTCGACGACGCGTCAATTCCTCTTTTGGTTAGCCAAAGGAGGCCAGGCACGTGAGAATCTGAGGCAGACCCTAGCCAAGCCTCGGCAAAAAGCGCAATTCCTGCCGTGCGATGTACGATTTGCCACTTCCTGTGGGAAAATGCGAGCGGTGATCGGGCGGAGTTTGCGGCGGGTCCGCCGGTCGCTCCTATAGCAGCACTTACAAGGAGGACTAACCCCTGGCGGAAATCTACCGGTGGCTGCCACCCGAGGCAGCGAAGCTCTTACTCGTTCTGTTTCTGTCGTTCCTCATCGGCCTCGAACGAGAGGAGCACAAGATCGAGGTCGGAACCTACTCCTTCGGCGGGGTGCGAACATTTCCGCTGATTGGCCTGATTGGCTATTCCATCGCTCTTTTATCCGGCACCCAGCTACTGCCGGTAACGATCGGGTTCCTGGTAGTTGGCGGCTTTCTGCTGCTTTCGTACTGGCACAAACTTGCGTGCGCCGAAGCGGCGGGCGTGACCACGGAGATGTCCGCGCTGGCGACGTACCTGGTCGGCGCGCTGATCTATTACGAGCATATGTGGATCGCCACGGCGCTCGTCGTGGCCAGCCTTCTGCTGCTGGAACTGAAGCCGGTTCTCGAAAAGCTCGCGGCGAAGGCCGCACCGCAAGAAATTCTCACCTTCGCGAAATTCATGCTGCTGACGGCAGTCATTTTGCCCGCCTTGCCCAACCAGCAGTTTGGACGATTTCACATCAATCCCTTCAAGACGTGGCTGGTGGTGGTGGCCGTAAGCGCGGTTTCCTATGGCAGCTATGTGTTGCAGAAGGTAACGAAACAGCGCGGGGGAGTGGTGCTGGCCGCGCTGCTGGGCGGGGCGTACTCATCGACGGTGACTACAGTGGTCATGTCGCGGAGAGCTGCGCGCGAAGAGCGGCCGCATCTGTTCGCAGGCGGAATTCTGATGGCATCGGGCGTGATGTATCTGCGTCTGGCGGCCTTGCTTGCGCTTTTCAATCGTCAACTGGCGGCGACGATCGCGCCGGCGTGCCTGGTCCTCGCGGGGCTGGCTATGCTGACGGGGTTCCTGTGGTCGCGCAGGCCCGATGCAATCGCCTCCGATGTGAAGCGGGAATTTGAACCGAATAACCCGCTGGAACTGCTGGCGGCTTTTTTCTTCGCATTCTTCTTCCTGGTCATGATCATTGCGACACAGTTGACGGTCACGTATCTCGGCAAGGCGGGCGTCGATGTGCTGGCGGCCATCATGGGCGTGACCGACGTCGATCCGTTCATCATGGGGATGACGCAAGCCGCGGGATCGATCACACCAGTCAAGGTTGCGGCGGGCGCGGTGTTGATCGCCGCCTCCAGCAACAACCTGATCAAAGGGATCTACTCGTTCAGCTTGGCGGACCGGAAGACCGGAGTGCAGAGTTTGTCGTTGCTGGCGGGGCTGGCTGCGGCGGGGCTGGCGCCGCTGCTTTGGCTGTGACGTGTACCGCCAATGTTCAGAATAGGAAGAACATCAGTTGCAGGGAGGGGATGAAGTTGTCGGAGCGATCAGGAAGCATCGCGGACGATCCGTTCCCTGGTCGGCACCCGACCAGTCACGAACGGATGACGGGACTGCCCTGGGATGCGTCGTACCACCACGGCCCGGCGCCTTGGGATATTGGCCAGCCGCAGGCAGCAGTGGCGCGTGTGGCATCCGAAGGCGGATTCGCCGGAGCGGTGCTCGATGCAGGCTGCGGGACCGGCGAAAACGCTCTTCACGTCGCCTCGCTGGGATTGTCGGTTCTGGGCGTTGACGTGGCTGAGACGGCACTGGCGATTGCCCGACAGAAAGCTGCCGAGCGCGGAATCGAGGTTGAGTTCGATACGGGTGACGCGCTCCAGCTGGAGCGTTTGGGGCGCATGTTTGAGACGGTGCTGGACTGCGGACTGTTCCACACCTTCGACGGCGACGAACGAACGCGATACGTCGCGAGTCTAGCGTCGGTGACCCGGCACGATGGAACCCTGTATGTATTGTGCTTCAGTGACGATGGTCCCGATACCGGTCCGCACCCTATCCGTCAGGAAGAGCTGAGAGCGGCGTTCAATTCCAGCAATGGTTGGAATGTCGCCGCCATCAAACCGGACCGGATTCAGACGAGATTCCACGACGACAACGGCGCACCGGCCTGGTTCGCGACAATAAAGCGGATCTAGACTGCGGGACTGGTCGGGCCCGATGAGCGACGGTGCGGTTACTCGGCGGCTGTTGCCGCTCTGGTTTAGAATAAATCCATGGCGCAAGAACTCAGTTTCGGCCCCTACGTTGACGTCGAGAACGGCAAGCGCGTTGTCAAAGAGCTGGTCTTCGGTGACGGCGTTCCCGAAGGCATTGTTATGACTACGCTCGACGCGACCATCAACTGGACGCGCAAGAATTCCATTTGGCCGATGACGTTTGGGCTGGC
>PLHN01000327.1 GCA_003139975.1 Acidobacteriaceae bacterium | reverse complement strand
AAACGCCACCCTAGACAGCGCCGCCATGAACGGGGAGCAAAGCGCATGATCGTAGCCGGCGTGATGAGCGGCACCTCCGCCGACGGCATCAACGTAGCGCTGGTGCGCTTCGCTAACGTCAAACGTGCTCGATCCTCCAAAACCTCCGCGCCGCGCTTCACACTGCTCGCCCACGAAGAGTTCCCCTTCCCCGCCCGCGTCCGCCGCCTCATCCTCGAAACCATGAACGCCGAACTGGCCCGCGTAGCCGACCTGGCCCGCCTCAATTTTCTGCTGGGAGAACTTTATGCGGAAGCAGTAGCCAAAACCGCCAGCAAGCACCGCGTAAAACTCGATCTGGTCGGCTGCCACGGCCAAACCCTCTACCACCAGGGCACGCCCACCCCATTTCTAGGCCGCAAACTCGCCGTGACGTGGCAAACCGGAGAAGCCGCAATCATCGCATCCCGCCTCGGCGTGCCCGTCGTTTCCGATTTCCGTCCCGCCGACATGGCCGCCGGCGGCAAAGGCGCGCCGCTCGTCCCGTTCCTCGATTATCTTCTCTATCGCGGCCAGCACGTCGGCCGCATAGCCCAGAACATCGGCGGCATTGCCAATCTAACGGCCATTCCCGCGCGGGCCACTCCGCGCCAGATCATCGCCTTCGACAGCGGCCCCGGCAACATGGTCATCGATGCCGTCGTCGAACAAATATTTGGAAAAAGCTACGACCGCGATGGCAAGATCGCCGCCACCGGCAACGCACGCAGTGACCTGATCGAGCAGTTATTGAAGGCGCCATTCTTCCGCCAACGCCCCCCGCGCACCGCCGGGCGTGAGGAATTTGGCCACGAATATGTAGGCCAATTTCTGCAAGTCTGCCGCAATGCACCCAATCCCGACATCGTAGCAACAGCCACTGCCCTCACCGCGCGATCGATCGCGGATGCCATTCAGCGCTTCGTGCTACGCAAGCAAAGCAACTACCGCGAGATGATCGTCTCCGGCGGCGGCGCCAAGAATCGCACCCTGATGGCCATGCTGCGCCGCGAATTGGAACCGCTCCAAATCCAACTTCGCTTTTCCGACGACTTCGGAATCCCCGCCGAGGCCAAAGAAGCCGTAGCCTTCGCGCTGCTAGCCCACGAAACCTGGCAGCGCCGCCCATCCAATATCCCCGCAGCCACAGGCGCCAAGCGCCCCGCGATTCTAGGGAAGATTTCCTATGCGTAGCCACAGAACACGTAGGCACAGCCGCCCCCGGCTGTGCATTCGCCGCGAAGCGGCGAATCCCATGCCTGCGCGTTGGCAAAGCGCAGAACGCACCACGGGACGCGGCCCGACCCTCATCCTCCATGACCTCCATACCGCCGTTCTATGCATATTAATCCTGGCGTTGCTATTCCCGCTTCTCTCCTGTTCTCAGCCGCCCAACGCCAACACGCTCGTCATGATCATCGAGAGCAGCCCCACCAATCTCGATCCGCGCGTAGGCATCGACGCGCAATCCGAGCGAATTGACGAACTTATTTTCGACGCTTTGCTGAATCGCGACGATCATCTCAACGTCACGCCCGGACTCGCCGAACGCTGGGAAATCCCCGATCCGCTCACCTACATCTTCCACCTCCGCCACGACATCAAATTTCACGATGGCCGCCCGCTTACTTCGCGCGACGTGAAGTGGACCTTCGACTCGCTTCTCCAGGGCAAGATCCGCACCACCCGCGCCGCCGCCTATCGCTATGTCGATCACGTCGAGGCTCCCGATGATTACACCGTCATCTTCCGCCTGAAGGAGCCGTTTTCAACTCTCCTTTGGAACCTCTCCGCCGGCGCGATGGGCATCGTGCCCTACGGGTCTTTAGACGAAGTGACCGAGCATCCCATCGGCTCCGGCCCGTTTCGCTTCGTCAGCGCCGAACCGGACAAGGAAGTCATCGTCGAACGCAACGACAACTACTGGGGCGACAAAGCGCACGTGCCGCGCGTCCGTTTCGCTGTCGTGCCCGATACCACCACCCGCGCGCTCGAACTCCGCAATGGCAGCGCCGATATCGCCAGCAACGCCCTCACGTCCGATATGATCGTCGCCCTCGAAAAGGAGTCGAACCTCGAAGTCCAGCGCACGCCCGGAACCGTGCTTTCCTATCTAGCTTTCAATCTGCGCGATCCGATTCTGCGTGACGTGCGCGTTCGCCATGCGCTCGCCTACGCTATCGACCGCCGGCCCATGATCCACTACCTGTGGCGCGATTTCGCCCAGTCCGCCGCCAGCATTCTCCCGCCGCAAAGCTGGGCCTACGACGCCGACGTTCCCAACTATGGCTACGCCCCCGAAAAGGCGCGCCAGATCCTCGATTCCGCCGGCTACCCGCCGGTGAACGGCGTACGCTTTCACCTCGCGATGAAGACCTCAACCGAGGAATCAACGCGCCTGATGGTTGCGGTCATGCAGCAGCAGTTGCGTGACGTCGGCATCGTGCTCGATATCCGAACCTTTGAGTTCGCCACGTTTCTTGCCGATGTCACCAGCGGCGCGTACCAGATGTATTCACTGCGCTGGATCGGCAGCAACGAGGATCCCGACATATTCGAGTACGCTTTCCATTCCGATAAATTTCCGCCCCACGGCGCTAACCGCAGTTTCTACGTCAACCCGAGGCTCGACGTGCTCATCAACCAGGGGCGATCGGAAACCGGCCTTGGCCGGCGCAAGGCCATCTACGACGAAGTTCAGAACATCCTTGCCACCGACTTGCCCTACATCAATCTGTGGTTCCTCGACAACGTGCTCGTGCACACAAAGCGAGTGCGCAACGTCCACCTGAATCCATCGGGGAACTACAACTTCCTGAAGACCGCTGAGATCGGGAACTAGCTTTCTGCGATCGATTCGCACAAGCCGACTTGTCAGGACTAATCCGTCCCGTGTCGTGAAACTGGATAGCTTCCGGTTAGCCGACAACACACACAGAATCGTCGCATCCGCGCGTAACGTGCCACGCGGGCTATAATTACGCGCACCGATGGCCCTTACTCCTGGCAGCAAGCTCGGCCCGTATGAAATTCAGTCTCCGCTCGGCGCGGGCGGTATGGGTGAGGTCTATCGCGCCCGTGACACTCGACTCGACCGCGCCGTCGCCATAAAGATTCTGCCCGCACATCTTTCGGACAATCCTGAGGCCAAACAGCGCTTCGACCGCGAAGCACGTGCTGTTTCGTCCCTCAACCATCCGAACATCTGCACTCTGCATGACGTCGGCCATCAGGACGGAGTGGACTATCTCGTAATGGAGTTTCTGGAAGGCGAGACTCTGGCAGATCGGTTGATCAAGGGACCGCTTTCGCCAGCGCAGGTCTTGAAATACGGGATCGAAATCTGCGAAGGCTTGGAGACAGCGCACAAGAAAGGTGTGGTCCATCGTGACCTAAAGCCGGGCAACATCATGCTGACGAAGTCCTGTGCCAAGCTCATGGATTTCGGTTTAGCCAAAGCCGCACCATCTATCGCTTCACCCTCCTCCAGCCTCACCATGACTCTCTCGACTCCGGCAGGCAGTCATCCGTTAACCGCGCAAGGCACAGTGGTGGGCACATTTCAGTACATGTCACCCGAGCAAGTTGAGGGCAAGGAAGCAGACCCACGGAGTGACATCTTTGCGCTGGGCGCGGTGCTGTACGAAATGGCAACCGGCAAGCGCGCTTTCGAGGGCAAGACGACCGCGAGCGTGATCGCAGCGGTGCTGGCAGCCGAACCTCAGCCCATCTCGGTGATTCAGCCCATTTCGCCTCCGGCCCTCGATCGGGTGGTCAAAACGTGCATAGCGAAAGATCCCGACGAGCGCTTTCAAAATGTTCACGATGTCAAACTGCAACTGGGGTGGATTGCGGAAGGCGGATCTCAGGCAAGCCTGCCAGCTCGGGTCGCGGCGCAGCGGAAGACTCGAGATCGGGTTGCCTGGATTGTTGCTGCGGTTGCGGTATTAGCGGCGCTGTCGCTGTCGCTTATTCACTTTCGCGAACCAGCCCCTCAGGCGCGCGTGGTTCGCTCGACCATTCTGCCGCCGGACAATGGAACATTCGTTTTCCTGGGACGGACGAGTGCGCCCATGCTCTCCCCCGATGGTCGCAATGTGGTTTTCCTGGCGCGAGCCGCAGGCGTTACACAACTCTGGGTGCGGGCCTTGGATTCCTTCCAGCCGCATCCTCTGGTCGGCACGGATGACGCCTACGGCGCGTTCTGGTCCCCCGACAGCCGTAACATTGGATTCTTTGCGCAGGGCAAGCTGAGGAGGATTGCGGCGGCGGGCGGCCCGGCGCTGATACTCTGCGATGTAGACCAAGCGCGCGGCGGAAGCTGGAACCGCCAGGGCATCATCCTTTTCGCCAAGTATCCCGGTGAGATCAATCGCATCCCGGCCTCGGGGGGGACCCCGCAGCAGGTCACTCATCTTGATTTGTCGCGGCACGACACCTCTCATAAATGGCCTTACTTTCTGCCTGATGCCAATCATTTTCTCTACATGGCATCGACGTTGGGAACGGCCAGCGACGAGAATGTCATCTTCGCGGGCTCCTTGGACGGCAACGCTGACCGGATCCTGTTCCACGCCACCTCGCCCGTTGCCTACGACAGCGGATACTTACTGTATGTCCTGAACAAAACCCTAATGGCCAGGCCGTTTGATGCAGCCAAGCTGGAATTCACCGGAGATCCTGTTCCCGTCGCCGAGGGGGTCCAGTTCGACCGCACATATAGCAGCGGCGTGTTCTCGGCGTCGGGAACTGGAATGCTGCTCTACCAGACGGGGAACGCCTCCAGCGAGCGCAAACTGGACCTGCTCGATGCCAGCGGCAAGACTCTTAGCCCTCTTAGTGCCCCCCTGTCCTCCTCCGAGGCGCAAGTGTCTCCCGATGGAAAGCCTGTGGCCTACGTGCTAATGGACGTGAATAACGGCGGGGCGCGAATTTCTCCGGATGGAAAGCGCGTGGCCTATGTGCTGCTTGACTCCAATAGCGGGAAGGCTGACATCTGGATTTACGACATCGCTTCCGGGAACCGCACCCGCCTGACGATAGATCCAGTGCTTAGCCAGTTTCCAGTGTGGTCTCATGACGGTACCAAGATCGCCTACAGTTCCACGCGTTCGGGCAAGCCCGTCACTTACGTGAAGTCGGCGAATGGCATGGGCCTGGAGCAAAAGCTGTGGGAACCGGCCTTTTCCGCCACTCCGAACGATTGGACGTTCGATTCGAAGACGTTAATTGAGCAGGATCGCTCGCAGGCCGGTGCGAAAGCCCGCTTGCTCATGGTGCCCGCGGACGGCAAAGGGGAGCCGACCACGCTCCTGGAGGTGCCGGGTGCCAATGTCGTCTCCTCCCGGCTTTCGGCCGACAATCGCTGGATTGCCTATCAGTCCGACGAAACTGGCAGGTATGAGGTGTATGTCTCAGCCTTTCCCAAGCCGGCGGGAAGACTACAGATTTCTCAGGCGGGTGGACGACTCCCAACCTGGCGTACGGACGGAATGGAGCTCTATTATCTTGATCCGGACGGAAAGCTGATGGCTGCGGAATTGCGAGAGAACAACGGTTCCCTGCAGGTGGCGGCGAGCCGCGTTTTGTTTTCGATCAAAATGACAACTGGAAACGGCTACGATGCCTTCCCCGATGGGAAAAAATTCTTAACCAGCACCGTCACTACCGGAGAGACTCCGGCCCCGTTAAACCTCGTCATCAACTGGGTGGCGGAGTTGAAGAAATAGCTCTCCAACTCCAATTCGAGAAGTTGATTGAATCTTCCGTGTTAAATAGTTGGGTAATGCGGGGTAATGCGGGGGTAATGCGGGAACAGACGGGACGTTTACCGCATTCTTTTCATCACATTTCCCTCGTGCCGCCATCACAGACCTGCACCAAAATCGGTGCGATGATCACTCGGCACTCCATCATGGAGAACTGCGCCCGCCTCCAGAGGCGAGGCGTCTCGAATCTTTGTCCCGGCTCTTTGAAAACCGAACTCAACGTCAGCGGTTAGCGGATTTTTTCACCTCTGCAATTTGACCTCTGACCTCTGCAATCCCGGTAACTCTTCGATAAACTACGGCCGCGAATTAATTCGCCGGAAAATCACGAAATTGGTAATGCGGGTAATGCGGGGTAATGCGGGGTAATGCGGGGACAGACGGGACGTTTACCGCATT
>PLHN01000416.1 GCA_003139975.1 Acidobacteriaceae bacterium | reverse complement strand
TTCGCCGCCTTCTCAAACTCAAACCGCTTCGCCGCCTCCCGCATATCGCTCTCTAACTTCGCAATGTAAGTGTCTAACTCTTCCTGCGATTTGAACTCCGGAATCCCATCGGCCTCGACGCTAGTCAGATCGGTGTAGTCGGCGGCCACAATCGCCGCCAGCGTCATATCCAGAGGCCTCACAATCGATTCCGGAGTGATTCCATTCGCCTCGTTGTAAGCCTGCTGGATTTCACGCCGCCGGTCGGTTTCATTGATCGCCTTCTTCATCGAATCCGTCATCACATCGGCATAAAGAATCGCCCGCCCGTGCAAATGCCTCGCACTTCGCCCGATGGTCTGAATAAGCGATCCCGCCGACCGCAGGAAACCTTCTTTATCGGCGTCGAGAATTGCTACCAAAGAAACTTCCGGCAGATCCAACCCCTCGCGTAAAAGATTGATGCCAATCAATACATCGAACTCGCCCTTACGCAGGTCGCGCAGAATCTTCACCCGTTCCAGCGTCTCGATCTCCGAATGCATGTAGCGGCACTTCACGCCAACTTCGCTGTAATACTCCGCCAGGTCCTCAGCCATGCGCTTGGTCAGCGTCGTCACCAGCACGCGTTCGTTGCGCGCCACCCGGTCGCGAATCATGTGCAGCAGATCGTCAATCTGCCCTTTCACCGGCCGAATCTCCACCGGCGGGTCGATCAATCCCGTTGGCCGGATGATCTGTTCCACCACCACCCCCGCGGACTTAGTAAGCTCGTAAGACCCCGGCGTAGCCGACACGTAGACAAGCTGATTCGTCCGGTGCTCAAACTCCTCAAACGTAAGCGGCCGATTATCCAAAGCCGACGGCATGCGAAATCCATACTCCACCAGCGTCTGCTTGCGCGACCGGTCGCCGTGATACATCCCATGCAACTGCGGCACCGTCTGGTGCGACTCATCAATAAACATCAAAAAATCGCGCGAAAAATAATCCAGCAGCGTCGGTGGAGGCTCCCCCGGCATCCGCCCCGTAAAATGCCGCGAATAATTCTCGATCCCGTGGCAATACCCCATCGCCTTGATCATCTCCAGGTCATACATCACCCGCTGATGAATGCGCTGCGCCTCCACTGTCCTTCCCTGTTTCTCCAGTTCGGCTTCCCACCACGCCAGTTCCTTCTTGATCGACTCCACCGCCGACGCCTTCGTTTCCTCTTTCATCACATAGTGCGTCTTCGGATAAATCGGCAGCCGCCCATAGCGCTGCTTCACCGTCCCAAACAGCGGATCGATCTGCGAGAGCGCCTCAATCTCATCGCCAAACATCTCGATGCGGTACGCCATGTCGTCATACGTGGGATAGATCTCGATCACATCCCCGCGCACGCGAAACGTTCCGCGCCGAAACTCCCCCTCGCTCCGCTCATACAAAATTTCAACCAGCTTCTTCGTAATATCGCCGCGTTTGATCTTCTGCCCCTTTTCAACGAACAGCATCATGCCGTAATAAGCTTCCGGCGATCCCAGTCCGTAGATGCAACTCACCGAAGCCACGATCAAACAGTCGCGCCGCTCGAGCAGCGACCGCGTCGCCGACAGCCGCAGCTTGTCCAGTTCGTCATTAATCGTCGACTCCTTTTCAATGTAGAGGTCGGCCGCCGGCACGTACGCCTCCGGCTGGTAGTAGTCATAGTAGGAAACGAAGTACTCGACCGCATTCTGCGGGAAGAAGTTTTTAAACTCGTGGTAGAGCTGCGCAGCCAGGGTCTTGTTGTGCGCCATGACCAGCGTGGGCCGGTTGGCCGCCTCAATCACCTTCGCCATGGTGTAGGTCTTGCCCGACCCGGTCACCCCCAGCAGCACCTGGTGCTGCTCGCGGTCGAATACCCCGCGCGTCAGGGCTTCGATAGCCCTGCCCTGATCGCCTTGGGGCCTGTAATTGCTGAGGAGGCGGAAGTCCACTGTTCCCATTATAGGAGACGTGAACGGGCCAGCCAGACGTTGACCGCTAGGGTGCGGCTGCACTAACGTGTAATTTTCGTCCAACCCTCGCTTCATATGGGAAGTTTGTACTAAGTGGTTTACCTTAGACCCTGAGCAAAAGTCGCCTAGAACCCACCGGAAACAACCGTAGAATCCCGGCGCCATTACCTTCGTAATCCTGCATTTCCAGCAAAAACCCATATCTACTACGAATTTTCACATTTCCTTAACCCTGCCCCTCACAATTGGCCGCGCGCATGCACACTCGTTTAGACATAGAGATGTGAGTTCAGTTGCGTCCGGGTCCGAATCCCGCCACTTTCGGCAACCGGCGCGGCTTTTGTGAGGAGCAAGTTTATGCAAGAGATCCCCAGCCCCGTGGGGCCCCGAGAGCGGCAGATTGTTGACCTTCTGCTCCAGGGATGCGACAACGCCGAGATCGCTCGCGATCTGAATATCGCCGAGCGTACGGTCAAAGCTCATTTCAACCGCCTCTTCCTCCGTTACGGAATCAAGGGCGGCATCAAGCGCGTCAAACTCGCGACACTACTTTATAGGAGACAACTATGGCAGGAGCAGCAGTCGTCCTCCACGGTCCCGCTGAGCGGGAACACTTCATCATTCAACGCGTAGCCGAAGGCTGCAAGAACCGCGAAATCGCCGATTCCCTGGGCACCACTGAGCACGTGGTGAAGAACTACCTGCGGCTGATCTATGACAAGCTCGGCCTCTGGAACCGCGTCGAGTTGGCTCTGTGGTACGAAGCGCGCCAGTGGGAACAACAGGCCTCGCACGCTTAACCGATCGAGATCGAACCTCCTCCAGTGACCGGCCGGCCAGTGATTCGATAATCTCTGGCCGCCTTTTTTTTCTTTGGCCGCTCCCCGCCGGCTCTCGATTGCGTCGATGCATGGCGCGCCGGAAGTGATGCCGCCGTTACGTTCCCGTCGTCCCCGCATCACCCGCCGCTACTTCTCCCCAAAGTACTCAGCCGTTGCCGCGTCCGCCTGTGCCGCCAGCGTCGCCAGGTTCGCCGCGGGCACCGATGTTCCCCACACTACGCTGTATCCGCTGAGGGTCGATGTTCCCCAAACCACCGACGATCCCGTAAGTACACTTTCCCCGTTGGACAGACTCGAAACTACCGACGTTCCCCACACCACCGACGTCCCCCAGACCACCGATGTCCCCCACACCACCGACGAGTTCGTCACCATATACACATTGCCCTTTGCGTCGACCGACACCGCCGGCGACTGGGCCGAGCCAATCGTTGACGACGCCGTGTCCGTGTTCTGCAACGCCGCCTGAATGTCCAGATAGCCCGCGCCCACCGTGAACATGTCGTAATGGTCCGTGTACTTGATCCCCGTCACCGGATCGACCGCCGTACTCACCTTCGGAAACGTCTTATACGCGCTCTTCATCAGCCGCGCCTTTACCTGGTCCGGCGTCAGCGAAGAATTCTGCTGCAGCAACAGCGCCGCCGCTCCGCTCACCACCGGAGTCGCCATGCTCGTCCCGCTCAGCGTGAAATAGTACGGCGACGTGCCGCTGCCGCCGCTCACGTAGTAGCTCTCCGCCACCTGATCCTGCGGGAACAGCGTGTAGATCGCCGCGCTGGTCGAGGCCAAAGTCGAAACCGTTAGATTCCCCGGCGCCACCAGGTCCGGCTTCACGATGTGGTCGACTATCGTCGGCCCCTTCGAGCTGTAACTCGCAATCAGGTCGTCCGCCCGCGTCGCCGTTCCTTCCGGCTTCATCGCGCCCACCGTGATCACATACGGATCGTTCCCCGGCGCCGAGATCGTGCCGTATCCATTCGTCTTCATTGAGTTGTCGCGGCCGTCGTTGCCCGCCGCCACCACCACCACGATGCCCGCGTTCCACGCCGCTTCCACCGCCTGGCACAGCGGATCCACCGTGTAACTCTCAAACACCGGCCGCCCCAGCGAGATGTTCATTACCCGGATGTTGTATGTGCTCTTCAGGTTGATCGCCGACTCAATTCCCGCGATCACCGAACTGTCCGTGCCCACTCCCACTCCATCCAGCACCCGGAAGCTCAGCAGGTTTACGTTCGGTGCAATTCCCTTGAAAGTCTTCGTGAAGCTCGCGCCCGTCGAGTTCGCCCCGTCGCCTCCCACAATTCCCGCCACGTGCGACCCGTGCCCAAATGCATTATTCACACCATCGAAATTGTCGTTTTCGCTATAGACCAAGCGCGATCCATTCGCCCCGGAAAAATCTCCCTGGTCGGTAATGCCGCTATCGATAACGGCCACTCCGATCCCGCTTCCATCCAGCCCCGCCGACCACGCGTAAGGAGCGTTCACTGCCTGATCGTAGAAATCCGTCGTGGTCGAGAACTCGACGACCGGGTGATCAATCGAAACATGCGCCACGTTAGGATTGCTCGCCAACGTCGCCAACGAGTCCGACTTCACCGTCATCGCAACCGAGTTAATCAGCGACAAGCTCTTCGGTGCTGCGCCGAACCTGGCCACGCTTTGCGCCTGCGCAAAATCGTGAGCCGTCAGCGTCCGGTACTGCACAATGACGTTGACCGTTTTCCCCTTAGGGATAGACGCCAGTTCCGCCGAGAGCTTGCTAGGCACCCTCGCCGAGACCAGGTTGGGTCCGGCAGCCGACGCCAGGCTCGCCCCAGACAACACGCTCGCCAACGCCAGATACCGAAACGCCGAAACCATTTTGTGAACTCGCCCCATAAAATCCTTCTCTCCGCGCCCAAAGTCCAGGCGCGACATCGGACAAGAATCTGCAATCGCAGCGCCATCCCTCAACCGACTAACCCATTGCGATTCAAGACCTTCTCCGCGTGCCGCCGAGGCGTGAAATGGGACAAAGTGTCCCCTCCCCAAAAATCGGGCCATTCTGGCCCGCTTTTATCTTGGTGTTTGCAATCCCAACATCTTTAAGAATTGTCATTCCGACCGAAGGGAGGAATCCGCAGTTTGGCCGCGGAGGCAAACGGAATGCGCGGCAGTTCCTGCTGGACGAACTCGGACGAACTCGGGACGAACTCGGGACGAACTCGGGGACAGACGGAACGT
>PLHN01000506.1:7675-9867 GCA_003139975.1 Acidobacteriaceae bacterium | reverse complement strand
GAAGGATTCGTTCCACGATTACCGCAGACCTGTAACCAGGTACAAATTCGCCAAATCGTGCTGGAAGGCTGCCGCGCACGCCTTTCCATCCGCCGAAAGCGCGACCGGCCCCAGGAATTCCGCTCCGAGTTCCGGAACCCGTAGCGTGCGCCAGCCCTCCTTGTGCCCGGTTGCAATATCCAGGCGCACAATCTGAGCCGTTGCGCCTTCAATTCTCCGCAGGAAAAGATACCGCTGGTCGCCGCTCCAGCGCACAACCGTCTCGCCGTTCCCAAGGTCGGCGACTTTTTTCGGCGCGCCGCCGGCAGCAGGCGTCACAAGAACTTTGCCCGGATCGGAGACGATATAGAAACGGCCGTCCGGAGATATATTCGTTCCGCGAACACCCTCCGCCGTCAGCGGTTCGAGACGGTTATTATCGAGCGAGAAAACCCACGACCGGCTTGGCTTCCCGGGAGCGCTGCCGTTCACGAGCAGTTTCTTGCCGTCCGGAAACCACTCGGCAGTGTGATAGGTCATCGGTTGCGAGTACAGAGTTCGTGGCTCGCCCGGCCCCGTAGGCAGCAGCATAAGTTGCGCTCCGCCGGGATCACGATGAATCGTAAGCACCCATTTGCCATCGGGCGAGAGTGTGGAATGGTTGCCATAGCCGAGCAGAATCGCCGGCGACCCGTCGGTTTTGCGAAGATAGATAGCCGGGTTCCGTCCCTGCAATGCAGAGAGCTCCTCAAACAGCAGCAACCTCCCATCGTCGGAAATCTGGCACAGCAAAGACGCGTCAAACCAGCTCAGATCGGTGGAAGAACCATCAGGCGGGAGATAGCTAATTCCCAACCTTGAATTCACCGAATTCATGAGAGCTTGGCCGTTACGCGCGAGATCCTGCAGGACGATCCAGCCGGCGGCCTGTGCCACCGTGCGCTGCGCGCCCGAAAGATCGACAGCGTAGAGCGTCGGGTCGGCTCCGGTCTGAACGGCCGAAAACCGAATTTCCTTGCCATCGGGAGACCAGTTCAACCCGCCGATGCCTCGAAAGCCATGAGCGAGAATCTGCCTGGGGTGATTAGGCCCCACTACACTAACCGAGTAATCCTCAGCTTCCTTGTCGTAATCGAAGAAGGCCACCAGTCTCCCGTCGAAAGAAACGCGCGGCGAAAGCGGCGGGCGCGCATCGGTTTCATACAGGACGTTGCCGATTGGAAACTCGACCCGCTGTTTACCGCCGAGTTCGCGCACAACCGCGAGCGATGTCCCATCCGGACCCCAGTCGGCCCCGCTTACATTCTCCAGAATCTGGCGCGGCGCGCCTCCGCCGAGCGCCACCTGCGCCAACGTTCCCGTGGAACCACCACCGAGCAGGATCGCCATTTCGCCCGAAGGTGAGATGGCCAGTACGCGGCCTGTCGGAAGCCCGAGATTCCGAGCTTCGCGGTTTCCTGGCAGAGTCGAGAACAACGTCGAGGGCGCTCCGTCCCACTCCGCGCTAAAGACGACTACACCGCCCGGCCCGAACTTCGCAGACGTTACATCTCCACGACGGAAGGTCAAGCGATGGAAGGATGGTGGCGAAGCGGCAAACCACTTTTGCGAAATCCGGGTTCCAATCGGAATCGCCAATGCCAGTCCGGCCAGGAGCCCAAGAGCAAGCCAGCCGAGCGCGGACCGTAAGGAGCGCCTATCCGTTGCCGCGTTGAACTCCGGGACCGCGCCCGAATCAAGCTGCTCAATCAGCTCTTCCAGCGCGACCTTAACATCCGCCATGCTCTGCCAGCGCCGCGCCGGATCTTTCTTCAAGCACCGCTGGATGAGCTTATCTAGCTCCGGCGGAATCCCCGGAATGGACTGCGAGACCGGTTGCGGGTCGCGCGTGAGGACCGAGGAGAGCGAGGACAGTTTCGAAGTGCCGGGGAATGCCTGTTTCCCCGTGATCATTTCATAAAGGACNNCTCAGACCGTGAGTCCAGCGGTCTGCCTTCCGCCTGTTCTGGAGACACATAAGCAACTGTGCCCAGCACCATCCCTTCTTCCGTAGGTGGACCGATCGCGCCGACCACAGTATCCGCATAGGCATCCGGCTCAGTGACTGTGTTCAGCTTGGCGAGTCCGAAGTCAAGAATCTTGACGGTCCCCTGCGGCGTGACCATCACGTTCGACGGCTTCAAATCCCGGTGAACAATTCCGGCCGCATGTGC
>PLHN01000506.1:0-7646 GCA_003139975.1 Acidobacteriaceae bacterium | reverse complement strand
GTGACGATGTTCGGATGATTCAGGGCGGAGGCGGCTCGTGCCTCCTGAATAAGGCGGCGTTCCCTGTCCAAGTTGGCAACCGCAGAGGAAGGCAGAACTTTGATCGCAACTTTGCGCCCAAGGCGAGGATCAAGCGCCCGGTAGACAATACCCATGCCACCCGAGCCGATCTTGGCTTCAATACGGTACGAACCCAGGGTCTTTTCTTGCATCGGCGGCCTCTGGCCAACCCATTTTAATCCTATGTTGCCGTTGCGAAGCGCCGGACTTGTTCGCGATAGCTTTCCAGAACAGGCTGCCTCCCTACCACACCCGGCAAGCGTTCTCGGCAACCATCGGCTGCCCCGCCTTGCATCCAAAGGCCTCCTGGAAGGCGGCCGAATTTTGCACCGCTCCGTTTACCCGCCAGCGTCCCGGAGAATGCGGATCGATCAGCACGAGCTTTCGCGCCTGTTGGTCCGTAACGTTCTGGCACCATATCTGCCCGTACGCAAGGAAGAACCGCTGCGCCGCCGTGTATCCATCGATCGGTTTCACGGGCGTGTTGCCGATCATGTGCATCAGAGCCATGTACGCGAGCTTCAGGCCTCCGTTGTCCGCGGTATTTTCGCCCAGCGTCAACCGGCCATTCAGCTTAACCTCGCCCTTGTCGTCTTTCACGGAAACAAAGTTTGAATACTCGCTGGCCGTGCAATCGGCGCGATGTTCGAACTCCTTGCCGTCCTCTGGCGTCCACCAATCGCGGAGGTTCCCTACCGGATCATATTTGCGGCCCTGGTCATCGAAGCCGTGGGTGAGTTCGTGCCCGATCACCACCCCGATGCCGCCAAAGTTCACCGCGTCATCCATGAGCTTGCCGTAAAACGGCGGCTGNNCGATCGGTCGGACGCTCAATCTTGTTGTACTGGCGGTTCGCCTCAAACGCACGGGCGCGCTCGGCGTTTCCGGCATAGTCGTCGACCTTGATCACCACCCTGCTGTAGTCGCGCCACGTGTCGGGATAACCAATATTGTTGACGATTGTGTCGAGTTTTTCGTAAGCCTTCTTCTTCGTCGTATCCGACATCCAGTTCAATTCGCCGATGTCTTCGCGCATTGCGCTCTCGATGCCCTGCACCATCTTCAACGTGCGCTCCTTGCCTTCCGCGCCGAAGGTGCGATCGACATACAACTTCCCCAATGCCATGCCCAGAAGCGCGTCCGTAGACTTCGTGCAGCGCTTCCAGCGCGCTTCCATCTCCTGCTGCCCTGACATGTACTTGCCATTGAACAAGAAGTCCTCTTCCACAAAGGCTTTCGGCAAGGCGGGGGCGAACTCGTTGATCGTTTTCCACCGCAAGTAAACTTTCCATTGTTCGAGGGGCACGGCGTTGATCTGCTCATTAACCTGCTTGAAGAAATCGGGATTGCCCACGTTCAGAGACTTGAACTTGGGCGAGCCGTTGTCGGCAAAATAGAGGGTTAGATCGAAGTTCGGCGCAAGACCCGCGATCTCCTCGACCGTCATCTTGTGGTCGCGCGTTTTAGGATCACGCCGCGCCGTACGGTCCATGGAAGCCTGCGCCAACCCCGTCTCTACGGTTAGAACGGTTTTTGCCTCCGCCACGGCCGCTTCCGGTTTATCCCCGGCCAGTTCCAACATCTTCTGCACGTGCTCCACGTACTTCTGCCGCGTCTCCACCGACTTCGCATCGTCTTTGATGTAATAGTCGCGATCCGGAAGAGTCATGCCTCCCTGATCCAAATTCGCAACCGTCTGGGACGAATCGTGCATGTCGGGCTGCGGATAGAACGCAAATAGCGCCGAAAAACCATTGCGGTGCATGTACGCCACGTGCCGTATCAAATCCTCTCTTGTCGCGATGGCGCTGATCTTGTCCAGTTCTGGCATCAGCGGCGCAGTCCCTTTCTTCTCGATCGCGTTCTCGTCCATGCAGGAGCCGTAGTAGGTCCCCACCATCGTCTCGATTGCAGAATGTTTCCCCGGAGTCTGCGTATCCGCCAAAATGTCGCGCAGGATATAAAGATTATGTTCGGCGAGCTCGTCGAATCGTCCCCACCGCGACTTGTCTGAAGGGACTGGATTGTTCTTCATCCAGGTTCCGCAGGCGTATTGATAGAAATCCACGCACGGGTCGATGGTTTTATCGATGGCGTTAACGTCGAACGCTGGGATCTCATGAAGCGCGCCGGCGGACTGGCTTGTTTGGGCCGAGCAAAACATCGCGATAAGGACTATTGAAACGACACAGAGAATGCGAGTCTTCATACTTGCCTCGAGTTGTGAATTGTAGGCCCGCAACCCGCAGTCCGCGCGCACTCCATTTGCCCGGGGGCAATGCGGCGCTGATTGGGGTGGCGGAAAAATTGCCAACCAGACACATTACTACAAACGGTCGCACCCGGAGAATTCGCGGCCAGCCTGTGACAGAATTGCGCGCCGTCAGACTGTTTGCGATTGCCCGTCCTCTGCTGCCTAACATATCCTTGCACCGCAGGCGGAATGCCAGGCAACACGTTCCCTAAGCTGCGCGTGCCATGCAGCGGACCACATTTTCTATCCGACAAGGACTGCTATGGATCAAACGAAACACGATGTCACACCGGGACTGGGAACCAGGGCGGTTTGGGCCGGCGAGCAGGACGCGCACTGGGCGGGCGCGACCCAAGTTGCCGTCGCTTTCAGCGTTTCCTTCGGCTACAAAACGGTCGAAGAGTGGCTCGAAGTCGCGCTGGGTAAGAAGGCTGGCCACATCTACGGCCGTAACACCAATCCGACCGTCGCCGCGTTCGAAGACAAAGTCAGAGACCTGGAAGGCGCCGAGGCAGCCACTAGCTTTGCCAGCGGCATGGCGGCAATCAGCAACACGTTGTTTACCCTCCTCTCACCCGGCGATCGCATCGTCTCCATTAAAGATACTTACGGCGGCACAAATAAGCTTTTTGTTGAATTCCTGCCCCGTTTCCAGATCGAAGTGGCGCTTTGTGACACGACTGACCACAGCGCTATCGAGGCCGCCATTTCGCAAGGATGCAAACTTCTCTACCTGGAGAGTCCGACGAACCCGACCATCAAGGTCGTTGATATCGCCCGGCTCGCTGCTGCGGCACACCGTCACGGAGCACTTGTCGTAGTGGACAACACACTTGCTACTCCGATTAACCAGCGTCCCTTGCAGCTTGGAGCTGATCTCGTGGTGCACAGCGCAACCAAGTTTCTTGGCGGCCACGCCGATGCCCTGGCTGGTGTCGTTTGCGGACCAAGAGATCTCGTGGCCCGCGTCTATCATTTCCGGGAAATTAACGGCGCATGCCTGGAGCCGATGTCCGCTTATCTTCTGCTACGTGGAATGAAGACGCTTCACCTGCGTGTGCGGCAGCAGAACGAAAATGCGCTTCAGATTGCGCGCTTCCTCGAGTCGCACGCACGAGTCGCCCAGGTCTTCTACCCTGGGCTGGCTTCGCACGAGAATCACGACATCGCGTGCCGGCAGATGTCCGGCTTTGGCGGCGTGCTCAGCTTCGCGCTCCACGGCAGTTTCGATGCCGTAAAGTCGTTCTTGCCGCGATTGCGCTACGCGAATCTCGCGGCGAACCTCGGTGCGGTCGAGACCGTTGCTGGCCCGCCCGCGACGACCAGCCATGTTGAATCCACGCCCGCAGAGCGCGCGGCCAGCGGCATCCCTGAAGCCCTCATCCGTTACTCGGTCGGCATTGAAGACGTGGACGACTTGATTGCCGACCTCCGGCGGGCGCTGGGATAGGTTGGCACCCGCCAGGTCATGTCGGGCATGGCGAGAGGACAGACCCAGAATGAACCCACGTAACCGAAGGCTGGCACCGAAGGGCCAGTGCGGCGGTCTCCTCTTGCACTTAATATTTCGCCATGAACTGCCAAGACATCCAGGACCTGCTTCTTCTCACACTCGCCCGCTGCTATGAAGAGGACCCACGTCGATTCGTGACCTTATCCAGGCAAATTCTCGATTCCTCTTCGGCTCGGGTGGCGGTCGCGGAATTGAGGAATGGAGGGTTCCTGGAAGAACGGCTCCGAGGAGTGGTTCGACTCACCATTCGTGGCTATCAGAAATACCTAACCACGCTTACGTGTGCTTTGCCCGGTCCGAATCCGTGCGAGTTTCTAAAGTGCGGCCAGAGTCAGCATCTGTCCGCTGGCCACTAGGATTCGTACAGCTTCCTTCGTAATCTGGCGCCAGGCGTACCGTCAGTACGATACTTCGGCACATGGACTCCCCCCAACCGCACGCGAAGCAGCGTGCCCTCCGCGTTCGACTTCCGGGCATGCCTCAAGCAACCATCCGATTTGAAGACGGGCAGCGCCCGTCCGCTAAACTCCAGACTGTTTCTATAACCGGAGGCTTGCTGCGAGTTCTCAAGCCCCTCAGTCCCGGAGCGATAGTAGAAATGATGTTCTGGACCCACGCCGGACCCGTACTCGGCATCGCCGAACTGCTCGGTCCATGTTCCACCGTGCGCATGGGATTACAGCCTTTCCGGTTCATCGCCATGCACGACGCCGATCTCCATACCTTGAGCATTGCAATTGCATCATCGGTGGAGTGCTTAACTGGATTTCACACAGGTGCGGCTGACGAAGCGAGGCCAACATGATCCCGGAGAGGCCCTTCCGCCGCGTTTCGGGCCGCCATCATCCATGAATCGCTCTGGAAGCGATGCGGCTAGCCGGACACAACTATGGGCATAGTACGAAACCACCATCTCTCGGAAAAAGCGCCGACCCTCTCTTAATTGCGTGAGACTGCGAAAGCTAATTGGTGGGCAGTGCAGGACTCGAACCTGCGACCTCCTGCTTGTAAGGCAGGCGCTCTAACCNNCTAACCAGCTGAGCTAACCGCCCTTTCCGGACAAATCAGGAAGGAAATGGGCGCTGCCGAGAGCTTTCGGCAACCTTTAGTGAGGATACTGGACACCTCCCTGCCGGTCAAACATCGGCAATGGCGGCCCGGTGCAACGGCTGCGGCTGGTAAACTTTCCTATACTCCAACGTGCGGCAGCTAATCGTCAACGCGGATGATTTCGGCCTGACTGCGGGAGTGAACCGGGCAATTGCCGAAGCCCATCGCGATGGAATCGTCTCGTCCGCCACTTTGATGGCAAACGGCGCCGCCTTCGCGGATGCCGTGCAGACAGCGCGCGTCCTACCCAAGCTCTCCGTCGGTTGTCACGTCGTGCTGGTCGATGGGTCGCCGGTCGCGCCAGCCGGTGGTCTGGACACCCTGCTTGCTATACGCTCTGCCGAACCGGAAAAGTTTTATTCGAGCCTCTCTGCGTTTGCCGCCCGCGCCACGCTCGGGGGTTTCGATCGCGAGCAACTGGTAGAAGAAATTACGGCCCAGATCAGAAAGATTCAATCCGCCGGTATCGAAGTCACCCATCTGGATTCGCACAAGCACGCGCACATCTTCCCTGAAATTCTCGCCGCCATGCTGCGTGCCGCCAGGATTTGTGGCGTGCGCGCCATTCGGAGCCCATTTGTTCCAATGAAAGCGATCATGGCACAGCAATTCGCCGGCAAGCGAACCCTGCTCAAGCGCTATGGCCAGGTCCGCATCCTGAATGCTTTCGCCCCTCACTTTCGCCGGCAAATGAAACGTTCCGGCCTCGTCGCTCCTGACGGCATCATCGGAGTGATCGAAACCGGCCTGCTCGATGCCGCCCTCCTGCGGCAAGCGCTCGCCAGCCTGCCCGATGGAACTTGGGAACTGGTCTCTCACCCCGGTTACGCCGACCAGGACTTGCGCACCATCCGAACCCGCCTGATTGAGTCGCGGGAAAGGGAACGCGGCCTTCTGACTTCTCCTGAGTTGCAAGACTTTTTGAACAAGCAAGGCATCCGCGTCATCGGCTTTCGCGAGCTTGCACAGCGAGTGGTCTGAATCGAGCCTATCGGAAGTGTTGCGGCCTTCGGAATGCGGTGGCGTCAACTATGCCATATCGCAAACGCGCCAAACTCAAGTATCATCGGCAAAACCAGTTCTGAGGCTGAACGATGATTGAGCATGCCGAACATCATGCCGAACCCCGCCTGACCGTCGACCTGCCGGTTCGGATCTGGGGAATGACCGCCGAAGGCAAGGCCTTTTCACAGCACGCCCGGGCGCAGAACATCAGCACAGAGGGCGCATTGCTTTCCGGGGTTGAGTCTGAGCTCAAGGTCGGCGACGTAATCGGCGTGCAATGTGACGACAAGAAAGCCCGCTGCACCGTGATCTGGGCCATGAATACCGGCCTCGTCTAGAAAAACCAGATCGGCATTAAACTCCTTCACGACCAGGAGTGCCCTTGGAAAAACTACCTTCCGCTCGACGGTGCAACCCTTACGATTTCGGATTCCAATCGGCGGCGCTTTCACCGGCACAAAATCAGCTTGCCGATTGAGCTTCGCGACGAGCGGGTCAACGCGCCCACTCGCATCAATGCTACCGACGTGAGCGGCAATGGATGTTACGTCGAGACCATGCTGCCGCTGCCGATCGGCACGGTCCTGCGCATCGATTTCTGGCTCGACTCCGAACACCTGAACATCTCCGCGGTCGTGCGCACCTGCGACCCCGGTGTCGGCAACGGAATCGAGTTCACTGGCATGACGCCCGATGGCAAGGCACGCATGCAAGCATATCTGGATGCGATCGACCCCCAGATGGGAGTTTCCGCTCCCAAGGCCGATTAGACTGAAGCGCTTCTAACAATTTCCTGAAGCGATCCTACGTCCCCGGTTCCGCGTAGCGCGCCAGCACGATCGCGCGAATCAATCCACCCATCGTGAATTCGCGCGCCTCGATCGCCACCGGCAGTTTCAATTCGCCCAGTGTCGCGGAGGTGACTGGGCCGATGGACGCGAATTGTATATCCTTAAGGGCGGACGCCTTCACCTGCCCGAGTAACTCCGCAAAATTCCGCACCGTCGAAGAACTCGTGAACGTCACCACGTGCGGCCGCCGCTTCTTGTCTTTCATGAGTGCCCGCAACCGCGCTTTGGATTTCAGCGGTACCACGGTCTCGTAAGCTTCCACTACATCCACCTGCGCTCCTGCCGCGCGCAACGAGTCGGGAATCACATCGCGCGCCACCTTGGCCCGCACCAGCAACACACGCTTGCCATTCACCTGGTCGCGCAACCCCTTTACGACCGACTCGGCCACATACTCCTCCGGCATCATTTTGACTTTCAGCCCATGTTTCACGATTGCTCTTTTCGTGGCCGGTCCAATGGCCGCGATCCGCAGATACCTCAACTTCGCGCGCGTGATGCGGTGTTTGCGCAGACGCTCCCACATCGCTTCCACGCCGTTAGCACTCGTAAGAATCAGCCAGTCATACGTTGCGAGACTTTTCAACGCCTGATCCATCGCAGCAAACGATTTCGGCTTGCGGATCTCAATGAAAGGAATTTCAATCACGCTGGCTCCGAGCCCGCGCAAGCTGGAGGAGAGGATGCCGGCCTGATGCCGCGCTCGTCCAACCAGAATGCGTGTTCCACGAAGTGGATGATTTTCGTTGGGCTTTCCCATTGTCAGTCCGAGTTTCCTCAATTGCTTTCAGTTGCGTCCTGGCGCCGTGGCAGGTTCGGAAACCGGACTCCTGGGACCTAACACCTGAGACCT
>PLHN01000039.1 GCA_003139975.1 Acidobacteriaceae bacterium | reverse complement strand
CCGAATTACCGGTGGGTGAAGACGAGCGGGATGATCAGTCCGGAAAAATGGGGAAACCTGCCAGGTGGTGAAGTGTTCACTGCGCCGGGCGAGGTGAACGGCACGTTTGTGATTGATGGAGTAGTCGGCGATTACCTGTGCGCGAAGTTTGGCGACCTGAAGGCAAATCCGCTCGCCATCCAGGTGAAAGGAAATCGCCTGGTGGAAGCGCACTCCGCGAACAAGGAATTGCGGGACGACTTCTGGGCCTACACTCACACCGACGAGAACAGCGATCGCGTAGGCGAATTCGCCATCGGCACCAACATTGAACTGAAAGACGTGATCGGCCAGATATTGCAGGATGAAAAGTATCCCGGCGTGCATATCGCGTTCGGCAATCCCTACGGCGCGCACACCGGCGCGGATTGGTTCTCGTCCACCCACATCGACGTAGTCGGCCGCAACTTCGATATCTGGGTCGACAACGACCAAATCATGCGCAACGGCCAGTTCCTGATCGAAGCATAGAGAAGGCGATTCGGAACGGTTTGAGTCCCGGAGGGACGAGCGCGATTAGCCCAGCGCTTGAGCGCTGGGAAGCGCGGAGCAATTGATCAAAGTCCTGGAGGGACGACCGAATTCTCACTCACATCACGATGTAACTCTGGGGCCAAACCTCGATGATCCCCTCTCTCCGTCACTCCTTCAACGCCAGCTTCACCCAGGACAAATACGACCGCCTGCGCCGCGAAATGACTGCACGTTGCGGCATGGATGTTCCCTTCGCTCTCTGCGAGACTCCGTGCTTCTTTCCAACGGCGCTCGTCAAGCGCCTGGGCGAAGACGGCAAAGCGCTCATCCATCAATTGGTGGACAACTCCGAATATCGCGCGCGCTCCGAAGCTTCCCTCCCCGCGCGCTTCCGCGTGCCTAACGAAGCGCCGCATCCGATGTTTGTCCAAGTCGACTTCGGCCTGGTGCGCGACGCAGCGGGCGAGCTCCAGCCGAAGCTCGTCGAACTGCAAGCCTTCCCTTCCCTCTACGCCTATCAGCCCGTCCTGTCGCAAGCCTATATCGACGTCTTCAGCCTCGATCCGAATCTGAGTTACTTCCTCAATGGCCTCGACGCACAGAGTTACAAGCGGTTACTCGGCGATGCCATCGTCGCCGGTCACGACCCCAAGAACGTCGTGCTCATGGAGATCCATCCCGAGGAGCAGAAGACGCGCCCTGACTTCCTGCTGACCGAAAAGCTCCTCGGGATCCGCACCGTCTGCATCACGAAGATAAGCAAGCAAGGCCGGAAGCTCTTCTACGAGGAAAACGGCAAGCAGATTCCGATTGAGCGCATCTACAACCGCACCATCGTGGATGAACTGGAGCGCAAGGACATTAAGCTCCCATTCGACTTCCGCGATGACCTGGATGTCGAATGGGCAGGACATCCAAACTGGTACTTCCGCATGAGCAAGTACTCAATCCCGCATCTGAAGCATCCATCAGTGCCGCGCACCTGGTTCCTCGACCAACTGCCTGAAGTCCCCGCGGACCTTGAGAACTTTGTCCTGAAGCCGCTCTATTCGTTCGCCGGGCTCGGCGTGCTGATCGCCCCGTCGCGCAAGGACATTGACGCGATACCCGCGGCCAAGCGCGGTGAATACATCCTGCAAGAGCGGATGAACTTCACTCCGGTCGTCGAAACTCCGCACGGGGCAACCAAAGTCGAGCTGCGCATGATGTATATCTGGCTCGACGAGCTCCGTCCAGTGCTGACCATCGTGCGCATGGGCCGCGGCCTGATGATGGGCGTCGACCAGAACAAAGGCATGGCATGGGTAGGATCGTCGGCAGCGCTGATTAGTGGATAATTAGTGCACGTAATTCCCTATGGCTTACACCTGGTTCATCCTGCTGCTAGCGGTCTCAGGAACGGCGCTTATGCTTTTGCTCTTGCATGGCACCGGGCTCGGCACTTTGTTGCATGATCGGATCCCGGACCGTCCGCGGCGCCGGCTTTTTGTCGCGACGGTCAGTTTCTTTCTCACCTTTGGCGGCGTGCGCCGAGTCGTGTACTGCATCACGCACCAGATTCCTCCATTTCACTTCGTCATCATGCATGGCCGCCACGTTCACCACCTGGTGTTTGGGATCATCATTCTGCTGGCGGTGGGTTATGCGTGGCTCGCGGAGATCGGAGTCGGAGCAGGCTCTTCGTCGCTGCTGGCGAGCAGGCTGCTTTCGATTCTCTACGGCGTCGGAGCGGCGCTCACGCTCGACGAATTCGCACTCTGGTTGAATCTGCGCGATGTCTACTGGTCGGCCGAAGGACGGGCCAGCATCGACGCGGTGGTGCTGTTCGGAGCATTGCTAGCGGCAGGCGCGTGGGGCGCGCCGCTCGTTTCGCGGAGGGCGCAGAAGAAAAGCTCCTAGACAGGTTTGGCAGTAAGACGGTGATTGTCTGAGGTTCTGACTACGAACGCCTTGACTCCCGTGTTTAGTGACCCAGCAATTCCAGCAGTTCTGTTGTTTCGACCGTCATCGCCATTTTGAGAGTNNGCGGAGGGTATCCCGGCGAGGTTGAATTCCGCGAAGTCTTCAAACACCATGGTCGGTTCAACTTCGACCACATTCGTTTGGCCTAGGTCACTTCGCAGTGTGGCGACCAGCCGCTTGGTCAGCTCGGGATCGTTGTACGTGGCATTTGCGGCCGGAGTTACCTTTACCAGCGGCTCCTTGGGAGCGCCGCCGGCCATCGCTTCGCCTTTGGCCACGCGTTCGATGGATGCCAGGACGCGTTTGCGCACTTCTGGTTTGTACGTGCGCACGGTGAGTTGCAGTTTGACCTCGCCCGGGATGATGCTGTTCTTGGTGCCACCGTGGATCGTGCCGACGGTAATGACGACGGGATCGAACGGGTTATTCTCGCGCGAAACAATGGTCTGCAAAGCGAGGACCGTGCGGGCAGCGATCACTACCGGATCGATCGTGTTCTGAGGCCGCCCCCCGTGGCCGCCGCGTCCGAAAATAGTGATGTCCACGGAGTCAGCGGCCGCCAGCGCGTACCCCGGAGTGAAGCCCACCTGTCCGACCGGCTGGTTAGCGCTGTCGTGAATGGCCAAGGCGAAATCAGGTTTCGGGAAGCGCGTAAACAAGCCATCCTTAATCATGGCGGGGGCTCCTTCGCCTGTCTCTTCGGCCGGTTGACCGATGAGAATCAAAGTGTCGTGCCACCGATCCCGATTGGTTGCCATCAGCTTCGCGGTGCCGATCCAACTGGACATGTGAATGTCATGGCCGCAGGCATGCATCACGGGGATCGACGTTCCAGAATCGCTTTTAACGACGACATGACTGGCATATGGCACTCCCGTCTCTTCCGCGATCGGAAGAGCGTCCATGTCGGTGCGCAAGAGGACCGTGGGACCCTTCCCGTTGCGCAGCACGGCAACGATGCCGGTGCCGCCCACGCCCGTCGTCACTTCATATCCCATTGCCTTGACGCGATCCGCCAGCTTGGCTGCCGTTTGCTGCTCATGCATGGCCAGCTCGGGGGTTCGATGGAGATCGAAGTAGAGGGACTCCACCTCGGGATAAACCGCGTTGATTTCCGCGCCCGATGGAGTTGTCCACGATACGGGCTTGGTCTGCGCGGCGGCGCTAGCAAGCAGGAGCACACAACCGGACAGCGTGGCTAAAGCTGGATAGTTCATTGTTCCCCCTTTTGCTGGGAGGATGCTACTCGCCTTGTGCCCAGGTGTAAACCTTTTTTCAAGAAGCTCCGACAGTCGGAGCGCAGAAGACTCGAGTGGATTTATCGTGTAGAGTTTCACGAGATGTCATAAGCAAGCAGTGGCACGCGGGCGCTCGCAACACTCTCTTCATGGCGTCCAGGTTTCGCGCAGAGGAGGGCCGCATGAGAATTGCGCATTTGTCCCGCAGGTTGTTTGTGAAAACAGCTTTGGCCGGAGCGGCGGGGACCCTGATTCCGCGAATCGCAATCGGCGCCGGTCCAGCCGGAGGCGAAGCTCAACCGGCTGCCAACAATGCAAGTCTCTCGTCGCTCACTCTCTCCGAAGCATCTGAACTGGTGCACAGCAAAAAGATCTCTCCCGTGGAGTTGACGAAAGCGTGTCTCGGCCGCATTGAACAGCTCAATCCCAAGCTGAACGCCTTCATCACCGTCACGGCCGACTC
>PLHN01000028.1 GCA_003139975.1 Acidobacteriaceae bacterium | reverse complement strand
AACATGCCGCTGTTCCAGAAGTAGTTGCCCGCCTCGAGGAATTGCCGCGCCCGCGCCAGATCGGGTTTCTCGATGAAGTGCCGGACGCGCAGTATTCCATCATCCGAACTCGAGCCTGCTTCAATGTATCCGTAACCGGTTTCGGGGCGAGTCGGGCGAATCCCCAGCGCCACAATATTCTCTCCCGCGGCGGCCAGTTCCATTCCCCTGATTAGTGTAGCGCGGTATTCCTCCGGCTTCGCAATCACGTGGTCGGAAGGAAACATACCCACCACCGCGTCGGGATGCTGTCGCAGCAGCAAAAACGCGGCCAGGCCGATCGCAGGCGCGCTGTTCCGTCCCACCGGTTCGGCGACAATCTGGCCGGGAGGAATCTTCCCAAGCTGACGCAGGATCGCGCGCCGGGAGTACTCATTGGTGATGATCCAAAAATTCCGGGCCGGCGCCAACGGCGCAAGGCGCGCGGCCGTCTGCTGGATCATGGTTTGCTTGCCGTCGAGCGCCAGCAGTTGCTTGGCGCTGCGCTTGCGACTCAGCGGCCAAAAACGCGTGCCGCGGCCACCAGCCAGAATGACAGGATAAAAGTGCGGGTTCGGCTTCACAGGCAATCAAAGCCTATCACTTCGCAGGGAAAATCTTAAGAGCGGGCGTCACAGTGGCGCAAACAAGGGTCCGGGAGAGTTGCCCCATCCGCGGTTCCGGTTGAAGGTGGTTCGAGCGGGCGGCAATATGGAAAAGTAACAACGGTTGCTTACGTCGGATGAACTTGATCCAGTTGCATAGCATTGAGCGCGTCCTCGGCGGTCGAATGCACATCGAAGACGGACTCCAGATTGGTGGCTTCGAACAATCGACGTACAGAGTCGCTCGGGCTCGAAAATTTCAGCCCGTATCCAGCGGCTTCCGCCCACATCTGAGTCACAACGAGTTCGCCGAGAGCCCCGCTGTCAAGCGCAGTCACCTCGGCAAGATCGACCACCAACCGGCGCGCTGTTGGCAGCACCTCGGCAATCAAGCTCGTAAGCGCGCGGGCGTCGCTGCGAAATACGACCGATCCCCGGCAACGCAGAACGATCGCACCGGAGGCTGTGCCCTCAAGGCTAAGGACTAGTACTTTGTCGGTGCGCGCGCCAAGGGCCGGGGCCACCGGCTTCATGGCGGACCGCGCCTCCCCAAGCGGAGCGGAGTTATGGGACTTCATGGCTCCAAAGTAGATGTGAATCGAAGCGGGATGGTTGCGCCGAGATGAAAATCTCGTGAAATCTGCCGGGCGGACCAGAGAGCTTACTTCGAGGAATCCTTCCGCCGCGGCGCGTCCAGCGGCGCAACCACCGTACGCCGCAGGGGCACAATCGCGCCCTTGGAGGGATCCGCCGCGGCCGTTGCCCGCGCCTGCACTTCGCGCTGAATGTACTGGACGAAGTCCTGCATCTGGCGCTGCATTTCCTCCATGCGCTCGCGCATCTGCAGGATAATCGCCATCCCGCTGATGTTGACGCCGAGATCGCGGGCCAGCGACAGAATGAATTCCAGCCGCTGCAGGTCTTCGTCGGTGTAAAGCCGGGTGTTGCCCTCGGTCCGGCTCGGCTTGAGCAGCCCCTCGCGCTCATAAAGCCGGAGCGTCTGCGGATGAATCTCATACATCTCGGCGACGGCCGAGATCATGTAGGCGCCTTTGGATTTACGTTTCGATGACATGTTCAGAATGAGCGCTCGACCTTCGACGTACGAACCAACAACTAAGAACCCAAGTGATCGCGCCGGTTCCCAGTACGAACGGTGCAAAGAATATGTCGGCAAACCGAAATTGTGCCCATATCCAAAGCAGAATCGCGGCTAACGCAAACGCGAACGTCGGAGCCCGCCAAGAGGTCACGTGGTGCCAGCTGACTAGTAAAGAGAAACTTGCCACGAAGGTAGGAATTGCGATGTTTACCGCGGCTAGTAGGATGCCAACGCCAGCGCCAGGACCTTCCAACGGATTGTTGAACATCTTGAAGAGGAAATCCAGAATGAAGACGCCCAAAGCCGCGAGCGCCAAAGCCACGCTTGCGGAAACCAGAAGAGCCAGGGGCACGACGAAGTAGTCCGTCAGTCTTCGGTAAGCGCACTGGATGCTCATGCTGAGACTAATGTAGCACCGGGAAGCAAAGAAAAGCGGGACAACTCTCGTCATCCCGCCCTGTGTTCCTCTGTGCACCCCGTGGTTAAAGGGTTCTACGCCGCCAGCCCAGGCTTCGGCTCCGGCTGAGTCCAGCCCGCCGGCTTCAGCGCGTGGTTGATTGCGTAGGCGACGACGCCCGCTCCCATCAGGATCAGCCCAAACCAAAATGCGCTCATCCCGAGGATCGCCTCATGCTCGCTGTTCAAGACCGCGAACCCGAGCAGCAGCGTAGGAGGGATTCCCACCGCAATCGCCCCGAACAGACCGCCCGGCACGCGGAACGGCCGCTTCAGATCCGGTTCCCGGAAGCGCAAAACGATCAGCGCCACAAATTCCAGCGTCAGGCTCGCTCCATAAATCATGATATCGAGCGTAACCAACCGCTCGAATCCGATGTTCAGCGCCAGTCCCCACCCAACCGCCAGCGCGAGAATCGCAACCCAGGGCGCGCGCGACTTCGGATGCAGCTTGGCAAACACCTTCGGCAGCATCCCGTCCTGCGCCATGGCCAGCGGCAGCCGCGAATAGCTCATCACCAGCGCGTTGAACATGCCAAATCCACTCATCATGCCGCCCACAACTAAGGCAATTCGCAGCAGCGGTCCGCCCATCAGGCCGGCAATATCAGCCCAGGCGCCGGTTTCCCAAGCACTGGCTTGCAGTCCGGTCATCCACATGGCGGCAAAGGGCAGCACGTAACTGAAGGCGACGATCACCACCGCCCAAAGCATCGCCCGCGGATAAGTCCGCTGCGGCCGCTCCACTTCGGTCGCGATGGTCGAGGCGTTGTCCCATCCCATGTANNTCCACATGCAGATGAGGAGCCCGCCCAGGATGTCAACATTGGAGGTGGTGGGTTTTGTCACCGCGTGCGCCAGCGCTCCGAGCTTGAAAGGAGCCAGCACAAAAATCGCGGCAAACGGTGCCGACAAAAGAAAGAACAGCCATAGCGAAGTGGTCGAAACGACCTTGACGCCGGCAATGTTGAGGGCCGCGCACACCACCACCACGCCCAGCGCCACCAGC
>PLHN01000426.1 GCA_003139975.1 Acidobacteriaceae bacterium | reverse complement strand
AATGGTCACAATCGGCGAAGCCGATTCGACAACAGTCCCGATGATCTGCGCGTTCTGACCAAGCGCATCAGCGCGCATCGCGCGCAGCACAGCTTCGACCGCTTCAGGCGCAACAATCGCAATCAGCTTGCCCTCATTCGCAACGTACAGCGGATCAAGTCCAAGCATCTCGCACGCGCCGCGCACTTCTTCGCGGATGGGAATCGAACTCTCTTCCAGCTGAATGCCGACGCGAGATTGCTCGGCGATCTCGTTCAGCGTGCTGGAAACTCCACCGCGAGTAGGATCGCGCAGGCACCGGATCGCGCCGCTGACCTGAGACTTTCCGGACTGAAGCGCGCCCGCATCGAGCATCTTGGCCACAAGGCCATACAAAGCCGCGCTGTCGCTCGCAACCGGACACTCGAACTCAAGGCCCTCGCGTTGCGCCAGAATCGCGATCCCATGCTCGGCGATCGACCCGCTCAGCAGAACCTTGTCGCCAGGTCGAGCCCGGTTCGCCGAAAGCTCAAGGTCCGCGGGAACGAGCCCGATTCCTGTGGTGTTGATGAACAGTTCGTCGCCGCTTCCTTTCTCGACGACTTTGGTATCGCCAGTGACGATTTCAACGCCAGACTTCTCAGCCGCTGCGCGCAACGACTCCACCACGCGCCGAAGCACCTCCATCGAAAGCCCCTCTTCGATGATGAAGGCAACACTCAGGAAAAGCGGCTTGGCTCCGCCCATAGCGAGATCGTTGATCGTGCCATGAACCGCGAGCGATCCAATATCTCCACCCGGGAAAAAAAGCGGCTTGACGACGAACGAATCCGTTGTAATCGCCAGTCGTACGCCGTTCACGTAAACGATGGCCTGATCGTCAAGCCGCGCCAAAACCGGGTTGTGAAAAGCAGGGAGAAACACCGAGCGCATGAGTTCCGCACTGAGACGTCCACCACTCCCATGTCCGAGCAAAATCGTATCCTTCGCCGGATGCGGCGCCGGACAAACAAGCTGGGCAAGCGAGTTGGCCTTTTCATCCATACAGGACTCAGTGCGATACCAGATGACGCCGATAGTTGTAGTAAGCGGCGCAGGCTCCTTCGGAAGAGACCATCGGCGCTCCCAGCGGGTTCTCAGGCGTGCAGCGCATTCCGAAAGCGGGACAATCGGTCGGCTTCTTCAGTCCCTGCAGCACCTGCGCGCTGATGCATTCGGCAGGCTCATCGACGGTGATGGAAGCCAGACCGAAAAGCCGAGACGCGTCGTAGTCACCGTATTCGTCGCGAACCCGCAAGCCGCTTGCGGGAATCACGCCGATGCCGCGCCACTTCTGGCCGGCAATCTCGAAGACTTCCCGAATGATGCGCTGCGCGGGCAAATTGCCCTGATAATTGACCGATCGCACGTATTGATTCTCCGCCTTGGCCTCGCCCTTTTCCAGTTGGCGAACGAGCATAAGCACGGCCTCGAGCAGATCGACTGGCTCGAAACCGCCGACGACAATCGGTACACGGAAGTCGCGCGCCAGAGCTTCGTACTCTTCGTAGCCCATCACCGTGCAAACGTGTCCCGGCGCAATAAAGCCATTGACGCGGCAATTGGGCGAAGTCATAAGCGCCCGAATGGCGGGAGGAACAAGCACGTGCGAGACCAGCGCCGAGAAATTGCCGATCCCTTCCTGCTTCGCCTGCCAGACGGCCATCGCGTTGGCCGGTGCTGTGGTCTCAAACCCGATGGCAAGGAAGACCACCTTTCGGTCGGGATTCTGGCGCGCAATGTTTAGCGCATCGGTCGGGGAATAAACGATGCGCACGTCGCCGCCGCGGGCCTTGACGGTAAAGAGGTCGGTCGTAGAACCAGGCACGCGCAGCATGTCCCCGTAGGAAACGAGGATGACTTCAGGGCGCGCGGCGAGTTCGAGCGCCTTGTCGACGGTCTCCAGCGGAGTGACGCAGACCGGACATCCCGGACCGTGGACCAGTTCAATGTTCTTCGGCAAAAGCTCATCGAGTCCGTACCGCATGATGGTGTGGGTCTGGCCACCGCAGATTTCCATCAGCACCCAAGGCCGCCGCACCGTATGCGCAATTTCGGCCAATAGCCGGCGGGCGATCCCCGCATCGCGGTATTCGTCCAGGAATTTCATGGCATAGACCTCGGCAGCAACCAAGGGTGCGAATTTCACTGTAAGCCGGGGTGAACATCGGCTCGGTGATGAACATCACAAAATGGTGTGAGGAGCAAACCGAACAAAGGGATTTGGCCTGTACTCGGCCCGACCTGAAAACAGTTGGCACCCGGGAAGCAGAAAACAATCGGAATCGAAGGGCTTAACCGGAAGGTTCTGAAGAGGCGTCGGGAGGGGGAAGTTCCTCTTCCAAGGTCCCCATTTCTTTGAGCAATTGAAAGGTCCGTTGGGCCTCCTGCTCATCGATTTTGGTGAGAGCAAAACCGACGTGCACCAGCACGTAGTCGCCCACCCCGGCCTGCGGCACGAAGTCCAGGTAGACCTGGCGGGTGACGCCGCCGAACTGCACCTTGGCGACGCGGTTCCAGCCGCTCTCCGCCGTCTCCAGGACTTTACCGGGTATGGCCAGGCACA
>PLHN01000053.1 GCA_003139975.1 Acidobacteriaceae bacterium | reverse complement strand
TTCATCACCGTCACGGCCGACTCCGCGCTGGTCGATGCTCGTGCAGCGGAAGCAGAGATCCAGCGAGGCCGTTGGAAGGGCCCGCTCCACGGTATCCCGATCGCCCTCAAAGACCTGGTGGACACGGCGGGCGTGCGCACCACAGCAGGGAGTGCTTTATTCAAGGATCGCGTCCCCACTCAGGATGCGGAGGTTGTCCGCCGCCTCAGATCCGCTGGGGCCGTGCTATTGGGCAAGACCAACTTGCACGAGTTCGCCTACGGCGGCAGTTCGGCCATCAGTTACTTCGGTCCGGTTAGCAATCCCTGGAACGTTGCGTACAGTCCAGGTGGCTCTTCGGGCGGGTCTGCGGTCGCAGTCGCGGCGCAAATGTGTTACGGGGCGATCGGCACCGATACTGGAGGTTCCATCCGCGAGCCGGCTGGCTACTGCGGCATTGTTGGACTCAAACCCACGTACGGTCGCGTGAGCGCCTCGGGAGTCATACCCTGCGCGTGGTCCCTGGACCATGTAGGGCCGATGACGAGCACGGTGATGGACGCCGCTCTGATGCTCCAGGCCATCGCCGGCTACGACCTGCAAGACCCGGGCAGCATCGATCTCCCGGTTCCGGACTACGTGGCCACCATTGCCGCGTCGACCTCCTCGTTGCGACTCGGTATTCCGCGCGCCTGGTTCTACGAGGGACTCCATCCCGACATTCAGTCAGCGGTGGAGAGTGCCCTCTCAGTTCTGAAGGGACTCACGCGCTCTCAGCGCGACATCGCTCCGCTGGCGACCGATGACACCTACGCATCGGTCATGAATCCGGCCCTCACGATCGTCTTGGCGGAAACGTACGACTACCACAAGGACTACGCTCTTAAGAATCCCCAGCTTTACCAGGCGTCCACGCTCAAAAGAATCCTTGCCGGGGCAGACGCAACAACACCTGCCTATGTTCAGAGCCGACGGCAACTCGACCAGATTCGCCACTCCGTGGCGCGTGTCTTCGACGACGTGGACCTGGTGATCACTCCTACTTCGCCGGTTCCGCCGTTCAAGATTGCCGATCTGAGGGATCCGGATACTAACCGGCCGAAGGAACTCCAGATGCTGCACAACACCCGGCCATTTAATATGCTGGGGTTGCCGACAGTCTCCGTCCCTTGTGGTTTCACTGCTGAAGGCTTGCCGATCGGGATGCAGATCAGCGGTCCACCGGGGAGTGAAGCTACTGTTCTTCGCCTCGCGCGTGCTTACGAGCAAGCCACCGAGTGGCATAACCGCAGACCGAACTTGGGCTGATCGTCCACTTTGTTGCCAGCTCGAATACCTGAAGAGCGAGCCAAAAACCACTCGGACAGGTTGTCGGGGCTGCCCGGCAAGGTGCAGTCTGTCGTAACTGTTGATAAATCGCAATTACACTCAAAACGAGTGAGCCGGCGCCCGATCCTGTTCTATTCCACTACCCACTCCCGCATCCGCCTTAGCAGCGACTCGGGCGCGTCGGCTTCCATTTCCACCAGCCCATCCTGATACTTCCGCGAATAGATGCGGGCACGGGCTTCGAGCAGGGCCAGGGTCTTGCCTTCTTTCTGCGGGATGCGCAGGCGCACGCGGCTGGGGCGGTCCTGTTCCAGCGCGGCGTCGATGCGGTCGAGCAGCGTGGTTAGCCCGATTCCCTTCACCGCCGAGACGTGGATGGTCTGGCTGTCGTCGCGCAGCGACTCGCGCTGTTTGGGAGGCAGCAGATCGATCTTGTTCATCACGTGCAGACGCGGCTTTTTGTCGGCTTCGAGTTCCTTGAGCACGCTCTCCACCTGTGCGTCCTGCTCGGCTGAAATCGGGCTGCTGGCGTCGGAGACCTGTAGAACCAGCGTGGCGCGCTGCACCTCTTCGAGCGTGGCGCGAAATGCCGAAACGAGCGTATGCGGCAAATGGCGGATGAAACCAACAGTGTCGGAGAGCAAGATGCTTCGCTTCGAGGGCAATTCGGCGCCGCGCAACGTCGGATCGAGCGTGGCAAACATGCGCGGCGAGGCCAGCACGTTGGCGTTGGTAAGTGCGTTAAATAAAGTCGACTTCCCCGCGTTGGTATAGCCCACAAGCGCAATCGTCGGTACGGGCACCGATTCGCGGCGCTGCCGCTGCTGCGCCCGTATGCGCCGCACATTTTCGATCTGCTGCTTGACGTGCCGGATGCGGCGATAGATTTTCCGGCGGTCGGTTTCGAGCTGCGTTTCGCCCGGTCCGCGGGTGCCGATGCCGCCGCCGAGTTGCGACATTTCCACACCCCGCCCAGCCAGACGCGGCAGCATGTATTCGAGCTGCGCCAGTTCCACCTGCAACTGGCCTTCGCGAGTCCGGGCATGGCGGGCAAAAATGTCGAGGATCAGCTGCGTACGATCGATGACGCGGGTGTTTACCTCGCGTTCAATATTCCGCTGCTGCGAGGGGGAAAGATCGTGATCGAAGAGAATGACGTCGGCCGAAACCGACGCCGAGGCGCCCGCAATCTCTTCCAGCTT
>PLHN01000141.1:2086-2737 GCA_003139975.1 Acidobacteriaceae bacterium | reverse complement strand
GCCCTGAGCTTGCCGAAGGGGCGACCCGCCCTCGGCGCCGAGTGCGACGACAGCCCTATAGTTTTTCCAGAAGCGCCTTTAGTGCATCGATCGAAAGGGACCCAGCATGCCCCGACGCCTCCGGCAAACCGCCAACTTTCCGCAGCAACTCTTCCCTGCTGATGCCCCGCGCCTCCTCCACGCTCTTGCCTTTTGCCAACTCCGTGATCGCCGATCCGCACGCCATCGCCGGCACGCATCCTTTCGCCCGAAAGCGGATGTCGGCGATCCGATCTCCTTCTAACTTCAAACTGAGCTCCAGAATGTCGCCGCACGCCGGATTCTGAAAATGATCCAGCAGTTCGTCAGAATACACACGCCGATTGTAAATGCCCTTTCGACGTCTCCTAACCGACGACCTCCCCTACAATATAAAAATGTCCGGCCCGCACACGCCCCGGCGGATTGCCTGCCTGCAGCCCAGCGCCACCGTCATCCTCGCAAGCGTTGGCGCGCTCGACCGCGTAGTCGCCTGCACCAAGTACTGTGCGGACGTGGTGCCAGCACTCAAAGCCAAGCGCCCCATCATCGCCGATTCGTGGAGCGCACAGGCCGGGGAGATCATGGCTGCCAGGCCCGACCTCGTCATCGCCGCCGTCCCTTATCGGCAGG
>PLHN01000141.1:0-2065 GCA_003139975.1 Acidobacteriaceae bacterium | reverse complement strand
TTCTGCGAAGAATGGGGCAAGCCCATCATCGCCTCGCAGCCCTGGGTGGACGAATTGGTGCAAGCGGCAGGCGGCGAATTCCTCGGGCAGCCGGGCAGGCAGACCTCGGCAGAAGAAATTGCCCGGCTCGACCCAGAGGTCATCATTACGGCATGGTGCGGCGCAGGCAATCGTGTACCGCTCGAAAAAGTCGTTCGCGAACGCGGCTGGTCCGACACGTTCGCTGCCAAGTCCTCCCAGGTCTATTGCATTTCCGACGAGCTTCTGAACACGCCCGCGCCTACGCTCGTCGCCGGCCTGCACGCTCTGGCCGCGGCAATTCATCCCGACGTCTTCCCGTCCCCGGCAACGGCCCAAAACGGATTGCGGCAGATTACAGAATCTTCACCGGCAGAAACAATCTCCGCACGATTGGTTTAGGATTGAACTTCATGACCGCGAACGTAAAACTTGGCCAATTCAACGAAGTGCGTCAGGCCCTCGCGCAATTGATTTCTGAAGCGCGTTCGGCGGACGACCTGATGAAAGGCATTACGCTGCTCTTGCAGGAAAAATTGCTGAAGTACAACTGGGTGGGGTTTTATATGCTGGACCCCAAAGCCAACCCGCCGGTGCTGGTTCTAGGGCATTATCAAGGCGCGATGACGCCCCACACGCGGATTTCACTCAACCAGGGGATATGCGGCGCGGCCGCATCCACCGGCAAAACTGTGGTTGTGGATGATGTCTCAAAAGATCAGCGCTATCTCGCGTGCTCGCTCGAAACCAGGTCGGAGATCGTAGTCCCGGTTTTTGTGCGCGGCGAGGTTGCGGGCGAACTCGATATCGATAGTCACTTCGCGGCGGCTTTCGGCGCCGAAGATCGCGAACTCGTCGAATATTGCGCCCAAGCCGTCGGCAAGCGCCTGGAAAGCGAGCGGGGCCACGCACCCCGATCCCAAGGTTCGGAATGACCAGGAAGAGAGTGGTTGCTGCTCTGATCGTGCACGATGGCCAGATTCTGGCCTGCCAGCGCACGCGTCACCAGGTAATGCCCCTTAAGTGGGAGTTCCCCGGCGGCAAGATCGAAGAAGGCGAACAGCCGCGCGATGCCTTGCGCCGCGAACTCGAAGAAGAACTCGGAATCGAGGCCACCGTCGGTGATGAGGTCGCTCGCATTCATCATGAATACCCCGGCGGCGGTTCGGTCGAACTCCGCTTTTTTGAAGTGCACCAATACCAGGGCGAAATCGAAAACCGCATTTTTCGAGAAATCCGCTGGGTAACCCGAAAAGAACTGCTGGAACTCGACTTCCTCGAAGCCGACCGCACGCTGGTCGAGGATCTGGCGGCCGGCAAGGTCATCTAGGCCTCGGACGACAGTCCGGACTCCGGTCGCGTCAATACTCCCCTGAAACCGCGTGCCAGGAAAGCTCCCCTAGCCCGAGTGGTGCCCGAACGTCATCCAGAACCATGCGATCGTCAGCACCACCATCGCTCCGCTAGCGATCCAGGAAATCACGTTAAACGCACGTGTGTTCACGTACTCGTCCATCAACTCTTTCTTGTTGATCAGCAGCAGCATGAACACAAGCACGAAAGGCAGCAGCATGCCGTTGATAACCTGCGAGAAAATGGAAATCTTCACCAGCGGCAGGTCCGGCACCAGAATAACAGCGGCGCCAGCGGCGATCAGCAATGTATACAGCCAATAGAAGACCGGGGCTTCTCGAAATGTCTTGTCCACTCCCGACTCGAAACCCAGCCCTTCACACACGGTGTAAGCGGTGGAGAGCGGCAGGATCGCGGCGGCAAAGAGTGACGCATTGAGCAGTCCCAGCGCAAACAGGATGAAGGCATACTTCCCCGCCAGCGGGCCCAGCGCCTGCGCGGCGTCGGCGCCATCCCGAACTTCATGGTAACCATGTACGTAAAGGGTCGCCGAACACGCCACCACAATGAACCATGCCACCGCTACGGCAAAGATGCAGCCGATGATTACGTCCAAACGAGAAGTTCCATAGCTGCGCCGAGTCACACCCTTTTCCACGATCGAAGCCTGGAGGTAAAACTGCATCCATGGCGC
>PLHN01000204.1 GCA_003139975.1 Acidobacteriaceae bacterium | reverse complement strand
TCCTGGTAAAGGCGGCGAATCTTCTTGGCCCCGTGCTTGATGACCGACTCGCCAAGCGTGACCTGCCCGTCTCCAGCCATAACGACTTTGTCGCCGAGGCGCACGCAGAGGACAGTAGTCGAGCGAATCAAGCGGGACGAGGCGGGGCTGGCGGCATATTCAGTGCGGCCCGCTACTAGTGTACTTTTCTTCATGAGCGCAATTCTTAATTATACAGTCGTTCAAGAGGAAGGCACGGGCGCTCCGCCGCGTAGGCTCCGTGCAGTGACGAGGTCCGCAAAATGAAGCGACACATCGAAGGAATATTGTGGGCGATTTCCTTGCTGTCTCTGATCGTGGCCGCGATGACAACTGACCGAGGGTTCTTGATTATTATCGCTATCGTTTGGGTATTAGCCACATTCATTGTGATTCCGCTCCATTTCTACAGAGCATGGCGGCGATGGCCTGAAGTAGCGAACAAGCGGCAGTACGCCGTATGGGTTGGGTTTGAAACACTCGCCACGATGACGTTGATTGGACTGTTCGTTTATTCGATTTCCTCGCGATGATGCCGTCTGCCCGCACGGCGCCCGTGCCTCCATCATTTAGAATCTAATCAGCGCACTGCGGAGCCACTCCTTTTGTCGTTCCTTGACGAGTTAAACCCACAACAACGCGAGGCTGTCGAAACCACCGAGGGCCCGGTGCTCATCCTCGCCGGCGCGGGCAGCGGCAAGACGCGCGTCATTACTTTCCGCATCGCCTACCTGATCGAAAAAATGGGCGTGATGCCGGAAGCGATTCTCGCCATGACCTTCACCAACAAGGCCGCGAGCGAGATGGCCGAGCGTGTGGAAAAACTTGTTGGCGGGTTGAGCATCGCCAAGCCGGTCATCTCGACATTCCATTCTTTTTGCGTGCGCGTGTTGCGCCGCGACATTGAGGCGCTCCGGATTCCGTCTTCGGTGCCGGGCCAGCCGCCCATCGGCCTCACCAAGAATTTCGTCATCTACGACGAAACCGACCAGCAGCAAGTTGTAAAGGGCGTAATGCGGCGGCTCGGGCTCGACGACAAAGAGCTCACTCCGCGCACGGTGCTGTCGCGGATTTCGTGGGCCAAGAATCACATGCTCGATCCGCAGGAAATTTATCTGCAGTCGGCCGATCCGAAGACCGAGCGCATCGCCCACATTTACGAGGAGTATCGCAAAGAACTGCGCAGGGCGAACGCGATGGACTTCGACGATCTGCTGCTCGAAGCCGCGCGTTTGCTCAAGTCGGTGGCCGCGGTTCGCGAGTACTACAACCGGCGGTTTCAATACCTGCTGATCGATGAATATCAGGACACGAACCGGCCGCAGTATGAGCTGATGCGGCTGCTCGCGGGCGATCGCCACAATGTTTGCGCGGTCGGCGATGAGGACCAGTCGATTTATTCCTGGCGCGGGGCCGACATCCGCAACATTCTCGAATTCGAGCGCGATTTCCCCGAGGCGAAGATCGTGCGCCTGGAGCAGAATTACCGCTCCACGCAGAACATCCTGCAGGCGGCGTCGACGGTGGTCGCGAACAACGTTCGGCGCAAGGGGAAGAATCTGTGGACGTCGCGGCAGGGCGGATCGAAGGTCGGATACTACGAAGCGCCCGACGGAGAGAACGAAGCGCTGTTTGCCGCCGACACGATCAATCGCTACGTGCAGCAGGCGCGCGAAAATGCCGAAACCGCGCGGGCAGCCGTGCTCTACCGCACCAACTCGCAGTCGCGCCTGTTTGAAGAAGCCATGCGGCGATACCAGTTGAAATACCATGTTGTGGGCGGCTTCTCGTTCTATGAACGAGCCGAGATCAAAGACCTGATCTCGTATTTGAAAGTCGTCCTGAACAAGGATGATTCGGTTTCGTTGCTACGCGTAATCAATACCCCCGCTCGGGGCATTGGCAGGACAACGCTTGAAACCATCGAGCGCTTGGGGCTGGAGACAGGGCTGTCGCTATGGGGCGCGATTGGCGAGGCGATCTCGCGTCAATTGCTGCCGCTGCGGGCGCTGGGAGCGCTGAAGTTGTTTCGCGAATTGATCGAAGATGGGCAGGCGATGCTGGCCGGCACCTATGCCGAGCACTTGGAAAAGAATGCCCACCAAAGTAGCGCCGGCGTCCCGCCGGCTGTCGGGCGGGCGTCCTCGCCCGCTCCGCCGGAAGAGGCAAACGCCGAAGAGGCAAGCACGGACTTCGATCCCAGCAATTTCAGCTTCGACTTCGGACCGAACGCGGATAAGGCTGATGAACGAGCGGGCGAGCCGCCCGCTCCCGCCCAGGAAGGAGCAGTTGAAGGTTTTCGCGTCCCCGAAGCTGCCGCCAATACGGCCGAGCTACTCAAATTTCTGATCGACCGCACCGGCTACATCAAGCAACTTGAGGACGAGGACACACCCGAAGCGTATTCGCGCATTGAGAACTTGCGCGAACTTGTAAACGCCGCCATGGACTCGCGCGACCGCGGCGAGTCGCTCGACCAGTTCCTCGACCACGCCGCCCTCGTCAGCGATGCCGACCAGTACGACGAGCACGCCCAGATCACGCTCATGACGCTGCATGCCGCCAAGGGCCTGGAGTTTCCTCTGGTTGTTTTGGCTGGACTGGAAGAGGGATTGTTCCCACACTCGCGCACGCTGATGGAACCCGACCAGATCGAAGAAGAACGCCGCCTCTGCTACGTCGGGATGACGCGCGCCATGGATACGCTGGTTCTTTCGCGCGCTGTCTACCGCCGCCGCTATGGGACCGATATGCCCGAGGCAAGTGTCCCGTCGCGCTTCCTCGACGAAGTGCCGATGCAGTTGGTGGAGGAGTTGGGCCGGCGGCCAGGCCGAGACCGTGGGGCAACGGGCCGAGACCGTGGGGCGGCGGGCATTCCGGCCCGGCCAGCGGGGCGAGGCCCCGCAGTCTACGATCGCGAAACCACGCACTACTCCTACGAAGACGAA
>PLHN01000027.1 GCA_003139975.1 Acidobacteriaceae bacterium | reverse complement strand
TGACCTGCTCCCCGTTTTCCGAACAAGTCCGAGTATGATTTCGGACGAAGGAAAGGGGAAGGGGTATGTCAAAGAGCAGGCACACGGAAGCGCAGATGATCGGGGCGCTGAAGCAACTAGAGGCGGGTCGTAAGGCGGAGGATGTGGCGCGGGAAGTGGGGGTGTCGAAGCACACGATCTACGCCTGGAAGGCGAAGTACGGGGGCATGGAGGTGAGCCAGGCGCAGGAAGCGAAGCAACTGCGTGACGAGAACACGAAGCTGCGGAAGCTGGTGGCGGATCTGAGTCTGGACAAAGAAGCATTGCAGTCGGTGATAAGAAAAAACGGGTGGAGCTCGTAGCGCTGAAGGCAGCTATCGAGCAGATACGAGCAGAGCATGCCTTCAGTGAGCGGCGAGCGTGCCGCCTGATGACAGTGTCGGTGTCGAGTTACCGCTACGAGACGAGGCGGAGTGACGAGCCGCTGCGCACGCGGCTGGTGGAGTTGGCGCGAGAGAAGCCGCGCTTCGGGTATCGGCGATTGCATGTGTTGCTAGGCCGCTCGGGAGAGCATGTGAACCACAAGCGGGTGCATCGGGTGTATCGGGAGGCCGGACTGATGATTCGGCGGAAGAAGCGGAAGCATTGCGTCCGCGAGGGAAAGCCGCTGCTGGTGCGGACTTCGGCCAACCAGGAGTGGGCGCTGGATTTTGTGCACGATGCGGTGGAGTGTGGACGAACGATCCGGGTGCTGAGCGTGGTGGATGCCTATACGCGAGAGTGTTTGGCCTTGGAAGTGGATACGAGCTTTGCCAGCCGGAGAGTCACGCGGGTGTTGGATGCGATCGTGGCCGAGCGCGGGCAACCGCTGGCGATCCGCTGCGACAACGGGCCGGAGCTGACGAGCCGGCATTTTCTGGCGTGGTGCGTGGAACGAAAGATCGAGTTGTTGCACATTCAGCCAGGCAAGCCAACGCAGAACGCGCGCGTGGAGAGTTTTCACGGACGGCTGCGGGAAGAGTGTTTGTCGGTAAGTTGGTTTCAGAACCTGTTCGATGCGCGGCGGAAGATCGCAGCGTGGAGGACCGAGTACAACGAAGAGCGTCCGCACAGCAGTTTGGGATACCGCACGCCGAAAGAGTTTGCGGCGGCGCAGACGGCGAGCTTCTACACAGCTGAGCGAGAGGCAAGGGACTCAAACGCCGTCCCTTGCCCCTCGCGCTCCCCCATCCCGGCTCAAGCCGAAGATGGAGCGGATAAAAGTTGTCGTATTCTTACGTGAACGAAGATTGGGGGCAGGTCAGGACAAACCACATGCCCTGCCAATTGCAAGCTGTTGAACTAGAATCGCGAGGGCAGCCGTTGCCACTCAGCAGCGGCCATGTCACCCAGAATCCGTCGAGCGTTTGGATTGCCCAGCAGCTACGCGATTTCCCGGGCCCTGCACGCCGGCGCTAATTGCAAGTCTACAGTCTGTGTCAGCGAAGCCGAACTGGTCAAAGCTAGTGCTGCTGCCGTGCAGAAGGTTTTGAAAGAACTACAGGTTCTCTCGGGGAACGGCACGCGCCAACGCCTGCATAAGTTAAGGACAGGCTAGATTGCCTACCAGATTTCCGCTGTTAGCCGCCCGAGATAAAGGAAAGGGAACTCAGCGCGCAGCGGCCTTCGAGACCCAGGTTTCGCCCGCTCCAACCGTTACCAATATCGTGCCGTTTACGGTGCCGCTTTCGACAAAGTTGCGAACGGTCTTCAGTAGGGCGGGCGAGACTTCATGGCCTTTGGCGGCGAGAAGCATCCCGGTGGTGGAGCGCAAGTTTTCGTTCAGGATCATGCCCGTGCGAAGGTCCCGGACGTCAACGGGGCGCAGTTCCGTGGGCCCTCGACTGGTCCTAAAGTCTCCAAGGGCAGCGACCATTTGGGCATTGTATTCGACAGGATTTCGGCCAAGTGCCAACAGAGCTTCGTGTCTTTCCGATCCAGTGCTGAGCAGGCGGTCGAAAGCCAGGCTGACCCGTAACATCTGCGCCCCTCGGCGGACCGATTCGGCGTCGGGGGACAGGGACCGCGGAAGTTCCGAGGGTACTTCTTTCTGCTGGAGGATCATTTCAGCGACAAGTTCGAGTCGTGGAATCCGGGCCAGCAGGTCATGGGCAATCTGGGGATGCTGCGAGTAGCTCCTTTCATGTTCTGGAGTGAGCGGTTTGCCGGCATGAATGGCAGCCAGCAGGTCGGGGGTAAGAGTCAAGCATCCGAGTTCGGAGAGCATCGCTGCGATTTCGTATTGCCACGTGTTGGAGAGGCCAAGTTTTCCTGCGATGTGGCGCACGTACTGGCAGATGCGAGCGCCTTTGTTGAAAGCGACGGGATTGGCCAGGTGGAGCATCTCGCTCAGAACCCGGATCACGCCTGCGAGAGTTTTCTCAAGCAGTTCTTTTTCGCGACGCATGAGGTCATATTGGGCAACACAGGCACGAAGGGTGAATGTCAAGTCTTCCGGGGTGACCGGCTTGTTGAGAAAACGGAAGATTCTGCCTTCATTGACCGCGCGCATGGCGGCTTCCGAGTCGGCATATCCGGTGAGCATGACGCGGATAGACTCGGGAGCTAGGGCGCGCACTCGAGAAAGGAACTCGGCGCCATCCATGACGGGCATGCGCATGTCGGAAACCACGACGCTGTAGGGGCCATCATTTTTGACCTTTCCCAGTCCCGCTTCGGGTCCTTCGGCCAGGTCAGCTTTGAACTCGCGGTAGACAGATCGGGATAGACCTTCGAGTGCAAGGGGGTCATCGTCAACGAAAAGGACCCTAGGTTTGTCGCTCCGTTTGGGGATGGCAGCGGTATCGGACGTCACTTCGAGACTCCTGTATCAGAATCGAAGTGAATTGGGATTCTGATAAAAAATGTCGTGCCTCGATCTAATTCGGTGTCGAACCAAATGTTTCCGTGATGTTTTTGCACAACGATGCTATGGCAAATGGTAAGTCCCTGGCCGGTACCCTCTCCAGACGGTTTAGTGGTGAAGAAGGGGTCGAAGACTCGGGCGCAGGCAGACAGCGGGATACCAGTCCCGTTGTCCTCAATTTCGATCTGAACATCATTGTCGATCTGTCGTGTGCGGATGTTTAGCTCTCCCCGCTCGCGTGCCTGCTTCTTCGAGGCTTCACGGATGGCGTGAGTAGCATTCACGATGAGGTTCAGAAAAACCTGATTCATCTCGTCGGCGTAGCATTCGAGGCGGGGCAGGTTGGGCTGATAATCGGTTTGAACATCAGCGATGTGCTTGATCTGGTTCTGGACGATCGTGAGAGTTGCGTCGAGCGCCTCGTTGAGATCGACGCGCTCACGTTCTCCACCACCGGTGTGGGAGAAACGCCGCATGGCACCGAGGATCTTGCTCATGCGTCGGATCCCCTCACGGGACTGTGCGATGGCCTTGGGACCTTCCTGCCGGAGCCAATCCCACTGCTCGGGGGAGCAGGCGGAAGTTACGGCTCCCGAGAGGCGAGAATCGGAAGTATAAGAGGCGTGCGCCGGAGTCAGGCAGAAGGCCATGGCGGCGTCGAGCTGATTCCAGATGTCGTTGAGGAAGGCAATGTTGTCCGAGACATATTGCACGGGCGTATTGATTTCATGGGCAATGCCGGCAGCAAGTTGTCCCAGCGCGGAGAGCTTCTCATTCTGCATGGCCATCCGGCGATCGCCGATGTCGCGAGCGGAGATAACGCTGGCCTCGATCTCGCCGCGAGAGTCACGGATGAAACTGCCATGAGATTCCAGGGTGACGTAGGTTCCGTCCTTTCGTTGCATTCGGTATTCGACTATTTGACCAACGCCAGTCTTGAGAGCTTGCTGAGCAGCCCGGGTCACCAGGGCCCGGTCGTCG
>PLHN01000226.1 GCA_003139975.1 Acidobacteriaceae bacterium | reverse complement strand
CTGCGGTAGTAGGTGTTCCAGTAAGCCGTGCTGCGGGAATCGGGCGATGCCGAGGAACCCATCCAGGCGATTCTCACGTCGCCGTTGCTTGCAGCGGTGATCGCTGGAAACGCGCGCTCCGCGGCCGTTTCGGCGGAGGAAACGCTCTGGCGGGAGAGCCAGTTGTCGCCTGCGCTCGTAGATGACGAAAAGTAAATCTGCTGCGCTCCCCTGGGCGATCGGCCCGCGTTCCACAAGGCGTAGAGAGTTCCATCGCTATCGGAGGTGAGCGCGATCTGTGCACCCAGATAGCCTTCGCCGCAATCTTCATCGTTGCAGTCCGGCGAGGCGGCGGAAACGTCAAGCAGTTTTTGCGTCCAGGTCCTGCCCATATCGGCAGACTTGGAAATGTAAAGCTCGACCGAGCCGCGCGCTCCTCCAGCTTTCGAATAGGAGGCCCAACCGAGGTAAACGTTGCCGACGGGATCGACAGTGGCTGAGCCAAGAAGCGACCAGCCCGGACGGCTCTCCGCGTTGACGCGCGCCCAAGTAAAGGTGCGGCCGCCGTTTTGCGACACAGCAACCCAGACTTCCTCTTCGTGATTAAAAGCGACGTAGACGTTTTGGCCATGGACGGCAAGGGCAGGCTTATCGAGTTGCACGTTGCCGCGAGCCGCGACCGCAAAGGTCCAAGTGGCGCCGGCGTCGGAAGATCGGGCAACCATGACGTCTCGCTTACCGTTCTGGAGCCAGGCGGCAACCAGCGTGTGATGGTCAACGGGATCGATGGCAAGTTGCGCATCAAACTGGCCGGAGCCGGACTCGAGCATGACATGCGGGGGCTGCCAGGTCTTGCCGTTGTCGCCGCTAACCAGCAACAGCATCGTCGGAATGCGGCAATCTTTGCAATCTGGCACGCNNGGGGATAGAGAACGTAAACGTGGCCGACGGCGTCCGCCGCGGCGGCGGGCTCCCACTGGTCGCCGGTGGTCAGGCCAATTCGCTTCTGCGCGGAAAACCGCGACGGAGCGGCCCACGCCATGCCGGACACGAGGAGAAACAGCATTGCGAGTTTGAAATAGGCAACGCGCACTTGGGTCAGGGTATGGGGGGAGAATACAGGGCCCTAAAACCCAACTTTACCCCTAAGCCGGGCGCCGGTCAATCGCCAATGCACTAACCGGCGGTCAGCAGGATAGGTGGCCCCGACGTAATGACCAGCGTGTGCTCGAAATGAGCAGAAAGTGAATGATCGCCGGTCCGGAGGGTCCAGCCGTCCTTGTCGGTAACGACCCGGCCCGATCCGCTTGAAATGATTGGCTCTACGGTGATTACGAGGCCTTCTTTCATGATCTGGCGGGCCTGCGGATCGTCGTAGTTCGGCACGTGGGGCAGTTCGTGAATGGTGCGGCCTATGCCGTGGCCGCCGAGTTCGCGGATCACGGCAAAACCCGACCGGCGCACCTCGCGTTCCACGGCGCGGCCAATTTCGAAGATACGGAATCCGGCGCGGGCGACCAGCATGGCCTTCTGGAAAGCCTGTTCGGCACAGATCATCAATTGCTCAGCTTGTCCGCCGACTCGGCCAACCGGCACCGTGACGGCGGCATCGGCCATGTAGCCGTCCTTCTCCACGGTGACATCCAGCTTCACAAGATCGCCTTCTTCGAGCTGGCGATCTCCGGGAATTCCGTGGACGGCTTCGTCATTCAAGCTAATGCAGGTTGCGCCGGGGAACTTGTAAACCATGCTGGGAGCGGAGCGGGCGCCATTCTCTTTCATCACGCGAGCACCGACCTCGTCTAACTGGCGCGTGGAGATGCCAGACCGGACTTCCGCCTTCATGGCGTCGAGGACCTGGCGCACGATGCGCCCGGCGGCTTTTAGAGAAAGCAGTTCCTGCTCATCCTGGATGCTCATTTTGTGGCTCCCTTCCAACAGATTACCCGATGTGCGAGCATCCATTGAAAAGGCGGACTAGTACCGGTGATGGCTCAGTGCTGGGCGCGCTCTGAAGAACACCTCGAACGAGACGGGATTAGTGCCATAGGCAGCGTTCAGGCTTGACGGTTTCGAATAGAAAGTAACATCTGAACCGAGGGCAAGTTGCCATAGCCGACGCTGGAAGAGGTCGCGCTCGCCACCGAACGTATAGGCCCCAATGCGAAAGCTGGGAGACAAAGGGTTACCAGAAAATAACTCGTCCTTATCGACAAGTTCCAGCCGCGAAAACGCATAATAACTCGATTTGAAGTTGAGCGTTGTCTCGAGTAAGTAGCCGTTGAGATCGTGGCCGTCCGCTTCCTTGTGCACTCTTCCCCACACGGCAGTCGTAGCCCACGAGCCATTCGCCAATGGGCGCACATATTCCACCGAAGCGGTCTGGCGGCGCTGGCTGCCCGGTTCCAATGCCTCAGGATGTTCCAGCCGTCCGTAGCTGTACTGCATGGTCCAATTTGGGGAGGGAGCGATGCTCAGCCGGGTCGACCATGAGTCGAGCGGCGCGAATTGAATGCTGTAGCGTTTCTCGTTCGGCTCGCGGCCGTTGAACACCGAGCCCTCAACCTTGAGACGGTATATAACCAGACCTGTGGTAAGCACTCCGAAGCTGATGTGAGTGGAATCCTGCAGATGATGCGACAAGGGTGCCAGCGGCAACTCTGCAGCTGAGGCACGATGAATGTAAGCCACAGGCCCGAGCGCCGGTTCCCCGACAGGGCCTCCATAGAATAGCCATGAAACTCGATCGCCGACCGGATGCTTGTAGTCGAGGGCCAATTCGCCAAATACGTTGTGAGGATGTTGATGGTCAACCAAAGGCTGGCCGTGGTAAGTCTCGCCGGTCTGAAAGAGCTCAGGAAATCCGGGATGGGGCGCGGTGAGCGACTCCGCGGAAAACATCTCACGAAAAAGCAGCGTGCCGCCGACGGAAGTGTGCTGTTGCATCGGCATCAGCCAGTTCACTGACTCCGCTTTGCCCTCGCCGCGCGGACCACCCTGCTGGTTGTAATCGAGAAAGACAACTCCATGGGCCATGAGTTCCCAGCTACCCAGCGATTTCATCCAGGAATGACCTGTGGTTGCAGCGGGCTGCCACCCTGTGCCGGAACTCAGGTGAGGCGAGGGCATCCAGTCGGGCGCGGATTGCGACATGCTCATGTCCATGCCGGGCATGTTGCTCATGTTGTGTGCCGGGGGATTGTGTTGGTCAGGGCTTGGAACTTGCGGCTCAGGACTCTGGGCAATCGCGACGAAGGAAAGAACGCTGATTAGGACGATCCAAATAGCCGGCGTGCGCACGTCAGCCTACGACCCCGTGATCTTAACCCGCAATTCTTCCGGCAAGCGCTGGCGGATTTCGGCGGGCAAGCGATCATGCACGTGGCGCGCGCCGAGTTTGGCCGCATCGACCACCACCATTGGGGCCGGCGTCGCCACGGCCACGACCAACCAGATCAGCGCCGAAAGGGCAAACCCGGCGAGGGCGCCCAATTCCAGCCAGAACGCGTGCCGCGGCTCAAAGTAACGAATGGCGGCAAAGGCCAGCAGAAATACGGCGGCCGAGGCCGAGGCCAGCACGATAAGGGAAATGTCGATGACGCGGTGCAGCTTCTGCCGCCTGCGGCAGCGTTCGCACTCCGCGAAGTGCTGTTCGTAGTCCTCGCGCATTTCCGGCGCCAGGCCGGAGATGTCATATCGCCAGCCCGCAAGGATCTTCCCTACGATCGGTTCGATGCACTCTCTCATACGAAGTTACAGGCGAATGGGAGCAGTGGCCTCGGCCTGTGCAGCCAGCAGCACTCGGTTTGACCACAGGCCCTGGCGGCTGCGCAGGGCGTTTTCTGCCGATGCCCGCGCGATTTCGGGATGGTTATTTTGCTCAGATAAATGCGCCAAAACCAGATACTCGGCACTTCCATCATAGTCGCTAGTAAAGAATTCCGCGAGCGAGTCATTCGAGAGATGCCCCACGCGGCTCATCACGCGCTGCTTCACCGACCACGGATAAGGGCCGGTTCGTAGCATCTCGACATCGTGGTTCGACTCCATGACTAATACGGTCGAACCACTCAGATGGTTCCGGACGCTGACCGGCATGTATCCGAGGTCGGTGGCAAAGCCGATCTTGATTCCTTCGGCGCGAAAAGTGAAGCCGACCGGATCGGCCGCATCGTGGGGAATGGTAAATGGCGACACTTCGATGTCACCCACACGAAAGCTGCGGCCAGCCGAAAAATGTTCAGCCTTGGCCAACTCCGGGGTCTTCCCTTCCTCGTCGCGCATGGCGCGGTTCCAGGCGTGCTGCGTTCCCTCAGTTATGAATACCGGGATCTTCAGTTTGGTTGCCAGACGCTGGAGTCCGGCAACATGGTCGGAATGTTCGTGTGTGATGAGAATGGCGGAGATTTGGTCGGGGCGTTCTTCGAGTGCGTGCAGCCGCTTGAAGGTTTCGCGGCCAGAGAGACCGGCGTCGACCAGAATGCGGGTTAAACTACTCGCCACCAGCGCGCAGTTCCCACGACTGCCGCTGGCCAGCAACGACACCGACACTGCCATATTCGCTAGCTTACCTTCCGCGGCTGTGGAAGAGGAGGATTTTTTGGCATCCCGGCACCTTTGAGGGCACGGCGGCGACGGGTCGGCAGTCCCTCTTTTTTCAGCACCACGCGCGTCGTCTGCCTCACTTTTTCGGAAACAGGTTTTCGACAACGCCGCGGCCCACCGCTCCCCCAACGGCGCCGGCAATCCCGGGAACGAACGCCAGAAACGACTCGTAGACCTGGGCGCGATCGGGCTTCTGCGAAAGCAAAAAATAGGCCAGCCATTCGACGACCGGGATAAACACGCCGATCAGCAGCACCCAGCGCCACGGCTTGCGCGGGCTCATGAATCCGAGCAGCATGCAGGAGGCGAGCACGACCATCGCCGTCAGCAGCAGATCGCCCACCTTAATGTCGATCCATCCTGCCCCGGCTCCGAAGATTGCCGCCAGCGCGTAGCAGACGCCATCGCCGCCGGGCGCGCGCTCGGGAAGAAGTTTGTCCCCAGAAGTCGTCATGCAAGGATCTTAGGTCGGAATTCCACTCTTACTTTTGCCCTACTCCCAGTTCTTTCCAAACNNGTTATATAAAATATCGGCTCCATTTTTCTATGTTCGATAATTTCAGTTATGCCGTTTACATTGATGATTGAGTAGGATGGATAACCAGGAGGAAATCCATGTGGAGGATGTTTCAGTTGGAGAGGCTCTAAGCCTTTCACCTTGCCACCTGCCTTTGTCAGTATTTTCCCTTTCGTGTCTTGTAATATGAATTTCGCGCTACTGCCCCATGGCATCACGTAGTAGCTCATCGTAATTGA
>PLHN01000177.1 GCA_003139975.1 Acidobacteriaceae bacterium | reverse complement strand
TTCGCGAAGCACGCCGGCCTCTGTAACGTAAGCCTTCAGCGTTCACGATCGAGATCGAGTCGCCGAGAAAGAAGCTTACTGAGACTGATGCGTCCTGAGGAGTCCCGAAATAGGCTCATGGACAACAATTTTTGAATTTTCGAGGGCGCGGTCCAAGCAGCCGCGCAAAAGGTGAGCAAGGTCGCCGACGAAGGGCTCTACGAGGCTGCCGCGGGGACTGATCGGGAGCGGGAACAGGCGAACGCCGCCCTGCGCAACCTTCCCCCAGCCTCCCAGAGGAGAGTCAAAGCCTGCCAGATGCCGCTCCGCGAGAAACAGGGTCAATTCTCCGGGATAGGGCTTGACGTCATATTGAGCGAAGGCTTCTTCGTAGATCTCCGCGACGTTTGCTGGAGGTGTAGCGTCGGCATCGGCCATGAGGCGATGCTGGAGATGGGCCCAGCCCAGGCGAACCGACGTTCTGATCCGGGCCATCTCGACGCGCAATTTCTCCATGAAAAATGTGTGCTTGCCCGCGCCTTCCGCGGCCATCAGATTTTGGAGATGAAAATAGGGATTGAGAATCAAACGATTGATCAGCCGCTGGTGCAACGGGAGCGGCCAGCGCATGGTGCGGATATTGTAGATCTCAATGAGGGCGACCAGGCCCACCGTCTCACCGGATCTGATGAGCTGCTGCGCCATTTCCAAGGCGAGCGTGCCACCCAGGCAATAGCCTCCCAGCATGTAGGGGCCATGCGGCTGTACGTGGCGGATCTCGTTGATATAGTGTGCCGCCACAGTTTCAAAACGGCCGTCGATGGGCGAAAGGCCGTGGAGACCGGCGGACTGCAATCCGTAGACGGGCTGATCGGCGGCGAGGTGGGCGGCCAGGGAACGATAGAGCAGGATGTTGCCTTCGGCGGCGTGCACCAGGAAAAGCGGAGGGCGGTCTCCGGAGCGATTGATTGGGACGAGCGATTTCCAGTTTTCCGCCTGGTTGCCTGCGCACAGGAGACGAGCCAGCATTCGCGGAGTCGAGGCATCATAAAGAATGGACAGGGGCGCAACACGGGCTAGTTCACGCTCGATCAGGGCAAACAATTCGGCCGCCGCGATGGAGTGGCCGCCCAGGGCAAAAAAGTCATCGTCCGAACCGATCGCGCGGATGCCTAACACTCGCTGCCACAGCGGCAGCAGCGCGCGGAGCAATTCGGACTCGTCCATGGTGGAACGAGCCGGCGAATCCAGGGATGTCCGCGGCGGCTGTGGAGCAGAACCGTATTCTTGAGCAGTTTCGTTCGCCGAGGTAAGCGCGTAAACAATTTCAGTTGCGGGAGAAGCGTTGGTGTAGAGTCCGGCGAGATCGAGAACTTCGCGCGAGAGATCGGCCGTAAGGTTCTGAAAGATCGTGCCCAGCGTTGCAAGCCATTCTCGAATCGTCAGATCCTCGAAAAGGCCGATGTCGTAGTGACAATGGAGTTCGATATTTTCTTCCAGCTCGAGCGCATTCAGATAAAACTCGAACGATTCGCAGGCTTTTGGGTTGGCGTCGTAGTCGACGTTAAATCCCGATTGCGGCAGCTGGTTTGGCCTGAACTTCTTAACGTTCGTCAGGCCCGCCGAGATTGGCGAAACGCCGTGCGCCGGCACGACCGGATGCAGATCCTCCAGCAAACTCACCATGGTGAAGATGCCATGGTCGTGGGCAGAAAGAAGGTCGCGCTGTACTCGATTGAGAAAAACGCTGACTGGCTCCCCTGCGCGTAACTCGACCGGGAAGGGGAGAAGGTTGACACAGTGCCCGACTAGACCGGGTTGACCGATGTCGGGTTGCTCGGCCGTTGGAAGGGCAATCACAAAGCGCCGCTGCTTTGAGACGCGGGCCAGAAGGACGGCCAGGGAGCTCAACATCAGGGCGAAGAAACTGCAACCCTGTTTTGCCGCCAGGGTTTTGAGCTGGTGCACCACCGGGGCCGGGATCGGGTGATCGAGGCGGCGCGCAGTGAAGTCACGCCGCGCGCTCCGAGGGTGATCTGTGGGAAGCTGCAGCAACGGAAAGCCGTCGCTGAACTTTGCATGCCAATAGCGGGCCGCATCCTTGAACTCCTCGGAGCGATGGCGCGAGTTCACGCTCTGCACATAATCGGCGTAGCCTAGCGCCGGCTCCAGGGATGCGGGTGCGCCGGAGACTTCCTCGGAATAGAAAGCGCAGAGATCGTGGATCAGGACATCCAGCGACCAGCCATCGCAGATGATGTGGTGCGCCGTGAAGATAACGGCCGCACGATCGGCACCCAGCAAAACCATTTGGCAGCGGAACAGCGGACCGGCGGGTAACGGGAAAGGTAGCGCAGTCTCCCCGGCAATCAGTTTGCGGAGCCTCTCGCCTTGCCGGGCTGAGTCTGTGATCGCCGAAAGATCCGTTACCGGCATCGGGACTCTTAGCTCGGGCGCGATCTTCATCACGTGTCCGCTTTCGTCGAAGCAGCCCCGGAGAGCGTCGTGTCGGTCCACCAAGCGGTCCATGGCATGCGACATTTTCTCGATTGAGATCGTGCCGGTGAAACGCACCGTCATGGATTCGTTATAAGAGACTGACAAATGTTCGCAAAGGCGTGATGAGGCATAGATGCCGCGCTGCGGAACGGTGGATTCGACTTCACGCGGGCCGGATGTCGGTGGAACTGGCGCCGCTGCGGGATTTTGCGGCGACCTCGATGCTGTGGGTTGTGCGCCGACGGGAGCAGGCGCGGTTGTCCGATTGACGCCGGCCTTTTCGAGCAGGGCGACCAGCCGGGCGATCGTGCGCGCTTGCTCGGCGACGACTTCTTCGAGACCCCTGCTGCTGTTCTGCAGGTTCGGCTGGACTTCTCCCGGCGAGGGCGTGGCGGGAGGTGGAAGAGCAGGCCGAGCAGTCTGACTAGCAGAGCCTTCCGCAAGAAAGCTGGCAGGCAGCGCGGCATCGAGGTGGGCTGCCAGCATTTCAATGTTGGGCCACTGATTCATCAGCTGACTAAAGCTGACCTTGACGCCGAACTCCTTGCGGAGGGCAAAGGCCACCTGCGTCAGGGCTAGCGAGTCGAGTCCCTGTTCCATGAAGGTGGCGGAGGTAGTGAGCTGCGAGCGTTCGCGCCCGGAGACGGGCACGAGCAGGTCGAGCACCCGGGCGGCGATGCGGTTTGTGCGTAAGGATGACAAGTTCGGTGAGGCAACGCTCTCGGGTGAAGAGGCAGACACAGCTCGTTCGAGATGGGTAGGCGCGAGCGCTGGAGAATCCGCGGCTTCGACGGCTCGTACAGCGGGCGCAATGGCAGGGTCTACCCAGAATCGCTGGCGCTCAAAGGGATAGGTTGGCAACGGTATGCGGAGGCGGTCCTCATTGGCGTAGAAGGCGTCCCAGTCAATGGCCACTCCGTTTTGCCAGAGAGAGCCCATGGCGAAGAGAAGAGTCGCCGACTCGGTGTTGTTCTGATGCCTATCGGCAAATGTGGGAATCGCAGTGGCGGGGTGGCCGGGTGTGAAATGCTGGCGAGCCAGCGCACATAGCGTGGAACGGGGTCCACATTCGAGGAAAAGGTCGTATCCCTGATCCTTGAGGTACTGGATTGCGGTTGAGAACTCCACCGTGGCGCGAGCATGATGGGCCCAATAGGCGGGATCGGTGGCTTGGTCGACGGTAATCGGGCGCCCCGTGACCGTCGAGACAAAGGGTTTCGCCGGAGGGTGCAACTGGATTTTTTCGACCGCCTCGCGCAACGGCTCGACTATAGGATCCATCATTGCGGAGTGGAAGGCATGAGAAGTATGCAGGTGGCGGCAGACGGTTTTTCCCGCTTCGAGTTGCTTCTGGAATTGGGCCACATCGCCTTCCGGCCCGGAGACGACGCATAGAGCAGGAGCATTATTTGAACCAATCTGAAGCGTGGGCGGAAGGATTTTCGCGATTGACTCCGCGCTGGCGCTGACGGCAATCATGGAACCGCGGGGGAGATTCTGCATCAAGCGGCCGCGCAAAGCGATGACGCTGAGAGCGTCTTCTAGGTTCCACACGCCGGCGAACGTGGCAGCGACAAATTCTCCTATGCTGTGCCCGGCCATCGTGGCCGGTTCGACGCCCAGGCTCTCCCAAAAACGAGCCAGCGCGTACTCGATCACGAAAATTGATGGCTGAGTGAAGAACGTGTCCTGGAGCGAGGACTGGGCGGTGTGCTCATCTCGAGGCTGGGGATAGAGAAGATCACGCAAATCCCGTCCAAGATGAGGCTGGAGGTATTCGCAGCAGTCATCCACGACAGCGCGGAACAAAGGCTCATCCCGGTAGAGGTTCAGGCCCATGTTGACGTACTGCGTGCCCTGACCGCCGAAGAGAAAGACGACGGCAGGATTGCGCCGATCGCAGCGCTTTGCGCCGCAGCGCAAGGGATTGGGCTGGAGGAGGAGTTGGGCAGCTTCTCCAGGGTCTGCGGCAACCACGAAGCGCCGATGGGCCATCTGCTTGCGGCCGGTTTGAAATGTGTAGGCCGCATCGGCAAAGGCTTCTGGCGCAAGGCTGGTGAGATGGTCCGCCAACGCGCGGCTGTAAGCCTCAAGTGCCGTTGGAGTCTTTGCGGAAAGCGGCACGAGTTGCAGCGGACGCGATGGGCGCGCGCCCTTCGGCTTGGGGGCCTCTTCGAGAATGATGTGGACGTTGGTTCCGCCAAAGCCAAAAGAGCTGACCGCGGCGCAGCGCACCTGCTCTCCGCGCGGGAACGGGATGAGCTTGTCGGTCATGATGAACGGGCTGCCGGCAAAGTCGATCTTGGGATTCGGCTTTTTGAAATGGAGCGTCGGCGGAATCTGCTCGTGGTGGAGAACCAGAGCGGTTTTAATCAGGCCGGCAACTCCGGCGGCATTGGTTGGATGCCCGATGTTGCCCTTGATGGATCCGATGTAGCAGAACTGTTTCTTCCCGGTCTTGCACTCAAACACCTTGCGCAGCGCCTCGAATTCGATGGGGTCGCCGACGGGCGTGCCCGTGCCATGCGCCTCAATATAGCGGATAGTCTCGAGGGGAACGTTGGCGTTGGATTGCGCCAAAGCAATCGCTTCGGCTTGTCCGTCTACGCTCGGGGCCAGAAAAGACGCGGGGCGCGCGCCATTATTGTTCTTGCCGGTGCCGCGGATGACCGCGTAAATGGTGTCGCCATCGGCGAGGGCATCGGCGAACCGCTTGAGAACGACCACGCCGGCGCCGTCGCAAAACATGGTTCCGGTGGCGTCGGCATCGAAAGGACGGCAGTGACCATCCTTGGCAAAGGTGCCTCCTTCTTGATAGAGGAAGCCGCTCTTTTGGGGAACCGTGATGTCAACGCCGCCCGAGAGAGCGATGTCACACTCATGGTCAAGCAGCGAGCGGTAGGCCTGGTCGATGGTCAGGAGTGTGGTCGAGCAGGCAGTGTTAAGGCTTACCGCGGGCCCGCGGAGGTCCAACAGATAGGCGGTGCGAAGGGCAATGTAATCCTTCTGGTTGCCGTACTCGACGGCTAGCTTGCCAGCCATGGCCAGCAGATCGGGCTGGGTGAGGAGATTGGTCGTGTAGTAGTGGTTGTCGCCGATGCCGGCGAAGACGCCGATGGATCCTTTGCATCGTTCGGGGTCGTAGCCGGCATTCTCAAGCGCGTGCTGGGCAAGCTCGAGAAAGACGCGCTGTTGCGGATCCATCACCCGGGCTTCGAGCGGATTGATGCCGAAGAAAGCGGCGTCGAAAAGATCCGCGCCCTCGATCAAGCCGCGAGCGCGAATGTAATCGGGATCATGGCGTAACTGTTCGTCAATGCCCGGGCCTAATTCCTCGGGTGTGAAAAACGAGATCGATTCGACAGCGTTGCAGAGGTTGCGCCAAAGTTGATCGATGTTGGCTGCGCCGGGGAAACGGCCGGCCATGCCGATCACGGCTACGGCGTCGCGCGCCGGGTCGTGCGCAAATGCCGAATCAGGCTGCGGGCCGCGCTGGGGATGCCGCTGACGACGAGTCCGACTTTCGGCTTCGGCAATGAAGTCGCTCTTCTTGTCGCTCCCTTCCAGGAATTCTGAGAGCTTCGCGATCGTGGGATATTGAAAAACCTTGACGGGGGAAATTTCGTGCCCGAAGCGGGTGTGATACTGATTCACCATGCGGACAACTGCCAGCGAATTGCCGCCCAGATCAAAAAAGCTATCGTCGATGCCAACGTCTTCGACTTGCAGCAGCTCGCACCAGAGACTCGCCAATTGTTTTTCCGCCACGGTGCGCGGGGCAACAAAGTCCTGCGCGAGAAGTGGGCGTTTACCCTTGGGCGGCGGCAGAGCTTGGCGATCGAGTTTGGCGTTTGGTGTGAGAGGGAATCTATCCACCCGCAGAAAGACGGACGGAACCATATATTCGGGCAGCGTAGCTTTCAGGGCCTGCGCCAAAGAGGTAGAACTTAAACCGACGCGGCCCGTGTAATAGGCAACCAGGCGCTTGTCTCCGGGATGATCTTGTCGCAGCATGACGACTGCCTGCACGATTCCTTCAATATGGGAGAGTGCGCTCTCGATCTCACCCAGCTCGATGCGAAAACCGTGGAGCTTCACCTGCTGGTCGAGACGACCGAGAAATTCCAGAGTGCCATCGGAGCGATAGCGAACTTCGTCTCCAGTCCGGTATAGGGGTGCATCCGGACGATCGGGAGGAGCGGGACCGGCGACGAATCTCTCCGCGGTCAGCTCCGGGCGCTTGAGATACCCTCGAGCCAGGCCCGCGCCGCCGATCCAGAGCTCGCCGGCCACGCCCACAGAAACGGGCTTGCGGTCTTCGTCGAGAACATGAAATTGGGTATTGGCAATCGGCGAACCGAGGGAAATGTGGTCCGGAGAAATGATGCGTTCTGTGGAGGACCAGATGGTGGTTTCGGTCGGCCCATACATGTTCCAAAGCTCGCGGCAACGGGGAAGCAATTGGCCAGCGAGGTCTGCGGTGAGGGCTTCGCCTCCGCAGAAGATTCGCAGGTTGCTCTTCCCTTCCCAGCCGTTTTCAAGCAGCATACGCCAGGTGGTTGGCGTTGCCTGCATTACCCTGACGTCATGCTGCCGAAGCAACTCCTGGAGAGAGCGCGCGTCCGCAGCCTGTTCGGCAGTCGCTATGACAATTCTGGCACCGGCTACTAAAGGAAGAAAGAATTCCAGGATGGAAATATCAAATGAGGCTGTAGTAACCGCCAAGAGCGTATCCGACGCGGTAATTCCCGGGGTCTCCGCCATGGACAGGAGGAAGTTGACCAAGGCTCGCCGTGGGGTCATTACTCCTTTTGGCTTTCCTGTGGAGCCCGACGTATAGATGAGGTAGGCCGAATGGTCAGGGTTGTTGCTTACGAAGAGGTTCGTCGAGGGAGCTTCGGAAAGCGACTCCTTGTCCTGGTCCAGCAGAACAACGCGAGCGGTTGTTTCCGGCAGCCGGTCACGCACGGAAGAATGGGATAGAACAAGGGAGACCTCGGAGTCCGCCAGCATGAACGCGAGACGTTCTTTGGGAAACTTAGGGTCGAGCGGCAGATAAGTACCGCCGGCTTTCAGGATGGCGAGGAGGCTCACCACCGAATCGAACGACCGATCGACACACACACCCACCAGGCGTTCAGATTTGGCACCCTGCTCGGAGAGAAAATGCGCCAGGCGGTTGGAGCGGGAATTCAATTCCTGGTAAGACATCTGCTCGGAGCCCATGGTCAGAGCGGAAACATCCGATGCGCGCTTGGCCTGTTCCTCGAAGAACTCGTGCGGGCCCCGGTTCAGAGGGTAGTCGCGCCGGCTGCCACTGCGAGGACAAATCACGTCCGTTCCCATCCTTGAGACCTTGCGAGAAACAGTATTGGCGATCAACACAAGGCACACATCAGGCACCTCGTTATCGCGCAAGTCTTTTGTTCCTAATATGTCATGAGCGAGCACACTCAGTTAGTTACCTTAGTCACGTTTACCGAACATGAAAGCAGATTGTTTTGCATTGCACACTCGTCGCGATTTGCCCAAAGTATTATCGCTTGGGTAGTCACTTAGGTCCATAGTAATCACCATCCCACTGCCAATTGCGGACTTCACTTTCGGAATTTTGATTTCTAAGAGGAACGCGGCACACTGGGGGTGCTATGAGACCTCCCCAATCAGTTACTCGCTCTGGTTCCTACCGCTCTTTCACAATCGCAATCATCAGCGTGGCAGTCCTGCTGAGCTTCCTAACACCTAAAGCGCGTGCGGACGCAGCGGCACTCACTAATTGGCCCGCCAGCCTGCGCTTTGGGCAGGTGCCGATTGGCCAAACAGAAACGCAACTCGTTTCGCTGACCAATAACGGGCAAAACAGCGTTAGCATTTCATCCATCGGTTCGAGTAGCTCGGAATTCAGCGTGCCTCTTATGGGCATGCCGATCGTGCTCTCTTCTGGTCAGAGCATTGATATCAGCGTGGTCTTCGCGCCCACCACGACGGCGTGGATGGCCGGGAAGATCAGCTTTACAATGGGCTCGTCCAACACCACGCTCAACCTCCCTGTCACAGGCACGGGAGTGACCGCGCAGCCGGTAACGGCGAGTCCGGCGAGCCTGTCATTTGGCTCGGTTGGAGTCGGAACGACCGCAACAACTCAGGTGGTTCTTACAAACAGTCAAGCCCGGAATCTTACGCTTTCTGGACTACAAACTCTGGGCGGCGCCTTTTCCGTAAGCGGGCCGAGTTTTCCTCTGGTCTTAGGAAATGGGCAGAGTGTAACGTTGGGCGTCACCTTCGCCCCGCAGAGTGTGGGTATGACGTTTGGCAGCACTTTTGTTATGGGACCTGGAGTGAACATAAATTTCACAGGTACGGGCACAAACACGGCGGCCGGTCAGCTCACTGTCAACCCGAGTTCGCTGAACTTTGGTAACGTCACGGTTCAAACCACGGGAGTCGTATCGACAACGCTGAGCGCGAGCGGCAACAACGTGACTGTTTCTTCCGCCACCAGCAGCAGTTCGCTGTTCGCACTGCAAGGGATATCGTTTCCGTTGACGATCCCGGCTGGGCAGAGCATAACGGTTAATGTTGCCTTTACGCCGCAAAGCAGCGGCGCAGCATCCGGCACTCTGTCGTTTTCGAGCAACGCGACAGACTCAAATGCAACTGGGTCCATGGCGGGCACAGGGGTTATGCCTTATGTAGATCTTTCCTGGAATACTGTTGAGGACGCGGCGGGTTATAACGTTTACCGCTGCGTATCAGCAAGTTGCACTTACTCCAAGGTTAATTCCAGCTTAGATTCCGGTGCAGCCTTCACCGACAACGGCGTAGCGCCGGGGCAAACGTACTCCTACGTGGCGACGTCCGTGAATTCAGCCGGGCAAGAAAGCGATTATTCGAGTGCGGTGGAAGTTGCAGTACCGTAGAGGCTGCTCGGCTTAACAGTTTGCTGGAAAACCTCGACTTCAGGCCGCGTTGATGGCAGCGGTAAACCGTTGCCCCACCCAATAGAGGCCAGAATTAAGTTTCAGGAAACTGCTAAGCCGCCCCAATGGGATCCGTTTAAGGAGTCAGTATCCCCGGTCTCCCCACCCCGGCGGGCAATGGGCGCAAACAACAAAACCGCGCCCGATACGACCGGGCGCGGCTTTCGAGTCAATACCTTTCCCGAAGGATAGAGTTCTTCAATCCGTCGTCCTGTTTACCTCAGTGAGTGCCATAGCTGTACACGTTGTAGTCCAAGCCCATACCGAAGAAGACGTTCGCCTTGACCGGGTCGGCGATCAGCATGGAACCCGAAAGCTGTGTCCAGTTGTTAGGCGACACAAATTGATAGATCTGGCCCGAGTTAGTGGTTGCCAGCACGGTTCCGTCGGACGACGCCCGGATATAAGCGGCGCCGCTTCCGACCTTCGCCCAACCGCTGCCGTTGTATTGGTAGACGTTACCGTTGTTCACGACAAAGTAGTCGTTGTTCCTGACGACCGAGATAACGCTCGCATAACCATTGGGGACTTGCGTCCAGTTATTGGGCGAGACGTATTTCCAGATGGACCCGTCGCGTGAACTCACGACCAGCACGGTTCCGTCGGAACCGGCCGCGATGTACGAAGCGTTCGATCCGACCTGCGACCAGCTGTTTCCGTTTAGGTAGTAGACATTGCCGTTGAGGCCAATGCCCCAGATGCTGCTCTTGCTGACAATCGCCACATGCCGCATCTGGCCAGGAAGCTGGGTCCAGGTTCCCGAGACATACTNNCTCCCAGACGGACTGATTGAAGTCATTGGCGACCACCAGCGTACCGTCGGAGGCGCAGGCGATGGAGTTGATATTGTTTCCGATCTCCACCCATCCGGCAACGGTGATCGTAAACGTCATGGTGCTTACGCCGCCGCCAGGATTGGTGTAAGTCGCCACATAGGTGTTGACACCAGAGTTCAATGGAATGTTGTTGATCTGACGCGAGGTGGAAGTGTAACCCGTGGGACCGGTCCAACTCCACGAACCGCCCGTGAGAGGTTGCGGGCCGAGATTCACACTGGAGCCAGCACTGACGGTCGCGGTGTTGGTATTTTGCCAACTGCCGCCGTTCACCTGGATATAAGGAACGATGGGGGTTGACGGGACAGAGCCGAGGCCCAAGGCCAGGAAAGCGACGTTGCGGTTAGAAGGCAACCTCACGCTGGCCGCAGTCTTGCCCGAGGTCAAAGCGAATGTGTAGCCATAGAGGTTGCAGGTAATGGTCTGAGTCGACCCGTTTGCCGAGATGCGATCCGCCGTCGCGATGACCAGGGTTTCGCCTGCGTAACCCTGCTGATGGCACCAGTCGCTGAAGTTCTGCGTTAAGGTGCTTGTTGTGCCATCGGTGTAAGTGACGACGATAGACTGGTTAGTCTGCGTTCCATTGACAGCGGCGCCGAGCAAGAAGAGGTTTGTGAAGGATCCAGGCGGCACCGGCACCGTTTGCGAGCTGATCGCATCGAGTGTGTTGGCCGCAACTAGAGGAAAGGCCACGCCCTGGTAACTGAGCGACGTACCGAGCAGGCTGGAATTGTAAGCGTAGCCGTCATTGTCGAAGCCACCGGATTTCGTACTGGTTCCGGCGGTTGCGATACCGTAGACGTTGTAATAGCCGCCGAGACTTACCTCTGTTCCGATGGACACTGTGAGCGTAAAGCTTTGGGTCGCGTGACCCGCAGCGTTGGTGGCAGTAAATGTGATTGGGAACGTGCCACCCGCCGTCGGCTTCCCGGCCAAGTTACCGGTGCCGTTGCCATTGTCAACGAACGTGACGCCGGCAGGTAGAGCGCCTGTCTCCGTGATGCCTGGGGTGGGCAAGCCTGTCGTGGTCACGGCAAAAGAGTTCGCAACGCCGACAACGAAGGCTACGCCACTTGCGCTGGTGATCGATGGAGCTGTTCCAGCGCCCGTGCACGAAAGCGCGATCTTCTGCGTGGAAGGCGCGCCGTTCAGTGCGTTGTCGGTAAGCGTGAGAAGGCCACTCAGGGTACCCGTCGCGGTCGGAACGCAAACGGCGCCGACGTTGCAGGATGCGCCTGCGGCCAGCGGAGAGGAAGCCGAGCAGGTGGTTGTGCCGGCATCGATATTGAAGTTGGCGCTGGCCGAGAAGCTGGAGAAAGTGAGGCCCGCATTGCCGATGTTTTGCACGGTAATGGCCTGCGGGGCGCTGGCGCTTCCTAAGACTGTTGAGGGGAAAGCTAAGGATGGCGCCTGCGAGCGGGGCACATCAACAACGCGGTTATTGTAGGTATCCGCGATGAAAATATCTCCCATTCCGTCAACGGCGACGCCAACCGGATTCTTTAACCCGCTGCCGACGAAGCTCTGGCAAGAACTGCTGGTGCAGCCGGCCGGAATCTCAAGTACGAGGCTGCTATTGAACTCCCCGATAAACAAGTCGCCCGCGGCATCGACCGCGACGCCACCGGGACCGCCCAATCCGGTGACGATTGTGGTTTGACAAGAGCTGCTGGTACAGCCGGCTGGAAACTCCACAACCCGGTTGTTGTTGTAATCGGTGACGAAGAGATTGTCGAATGCATCGAGGGCCAAATCTGAAGGTCCGTTCAAACCGCTGCCGAAAATAACCTGGCAGGAACTGCTGGTACAGCCGGCTGGAACCTCCAGCATCCGGTTGTTGTGGGTATCGCTGATGAAGACGTTGCCGAAGGCATCCACGGCCACGCCTTCGGGAGAGTTCAGTCCGGTTGCCACTGTCACCATGCACGAACTGGTGGTGCAGCCTGCCGGGACCTCGACGACGCGATTGTTTCCAGTATCCGCGATAAAGACATTCGCAACACCATCCAGCGCGATGGCCTGGGGACCGGACAGGCCACTGCCTATGGTGAGCTGGCAACTGCTGCTGGTGCAACCGGCTGGGATTTCCAGGACGCGATAGTTGTAGGTATCCGCGACGTAGACGTTGCCCGCCGCATCCACAGCGGCGAACGGGCCATAAAATCCGCTCCCGATCAGGGTCTGAGCCGGGGAGGTGACATAGGCTAAAGCCGGCCCGACGCCCTGGCCGCTAATCAAAGTCGTGGCCAGCAGGCTTCCGGTGGAACTCAGAATTTGGACGGCGCCAACGCGCAGGCCAGGTGCCGCTGGCGCGAAGTTAATTGTAATTGTGCAAGTGTTGCCCGCAGACTGGCTGCCGACGCAGGTCGAAGCGCTGGTCGCGGTGAAGTCCATGTTGGCCGCACCCTGGGTGAGAGCAACGGGGTTAGAGGCAAGGGTAATGCTGGCAGTGATGTTATAGGTCAAGGTAACCGAGCCGCTGGAACCAATGTTGACGGCGCCGAAACTGACCGAATTGGTCTGCACTTCCACGACGCGGTTGTTGTTGGTGTCGGCGATGAATACGTTGCCCGCTTCATCCACGGCCACCGCAAGCCCCAAGGGGCCGTTCAGCCCGCTGCCGACCGTGGTCTGGCAGGAACTGGTGGTGCAACCGGCTGGAACCTCGGTCACAAGGCTGCTGCCTCGATTGGCGATGAAGACATCGCCCGCGCTATCCAGCGCGACACTGGCGGGGCCGCTCAACCCGCTGCCGACAGCAGTCTGGCAGGAGCTGGTGGTGCAACCGGCTGGAAGCTCGACGACCCGGTTGTTGTAGTAATCCGCGATGAAGATATCACCCAGTCCATCCACGGCAACGCCTGCCGGGCCACTGAGCCCAGTGGCCGGTACGGTCGTCTGGCAGGAGCCGGTGGTGCAGCCCTGCGGAAGCTCTACAACTCTGTTGTTGCTGAAATCCGCTATAAAGAGATCGCCCGCCCCATCTACGGCCAGTCCGGCCGGGCCAGAGAATCCGCTTCCTATAACGGTCTGGCACGAGCTGCTCGTGCAGCCAGCCGGGATCTCAACCACGCGGTTGTTGTGAGTGTCGGAGATAAAGACATCGCCCGCGCCATCTACCGCGACGCCCTCGGGAGAATTCAGTCCGCTCGCTACTGTGATCTGGCAGGAGTTACTGGTGCAGTAGGCGGGGACTTCCACCACCCGGTTGTTTGCTGTATCCCCAATGAAGACATCGCCTGCGCCATCCACGGTAACAACATTTGGTTCGTACAGCCCGCTACCCACGGTCGTCTGCAGGCCGGCGAAGGAAACTGTCTGAGCTGCCAGAGGCAGGGAAACTGAGGCCAGCAGAAGCAGCGCGCATAGCGTGGCCATCGATACCCGGACAGCGTGGTTTAGGCGGTCAGATGTGAAAATGCCAAGCGACGGCGCGGTTATAGTTTCCAGCGCATAGTTCTGCGTTCTCATCAGCGAATCTCCTTAAAATTGGCGCTCAGGCGGGAACACCTGACTGAACCTGACTTCATCCCGAATGCAATGCACGCTATGGGCCGACCTCGGCTTCCGCTCAACACATAGCAGGCGCGACACTTACGGACCTCAATGGGCACGGCCTTCACGTCCGTGTGCAAGTGTTTTTACATCTGCCTAAGGGGAGGGGCAAGTGTTAGCCTAACGAGGATCAGCGTAACAAAGTTACGTGAAATGCGCGCAAAAAATCCGGGCCCATAGTCTCTCGTATCTTCGAGAATGTCAAGATGCAAGGCTTTGCACTAATTGAGACAAAACCAGGAACGTGCCAATGAGAAGAAAAGAAATGAGAGGTAGAGAGAGGTTGGACGCAAGCCCGGGAAGGGCTGGGGAGGAGAGCGAGAAGCGAGGAGATTGGGAGGGGGGAAACCAGGAAAGGCGCAGACTTCCCAGACTCAACGGGAAGGGCCAGCGGGGAAAGGAACGGCGTTGCTGGTGCTTCTGACTGGAGTTTGCCACTCCTAAGTCGTCAGTTGACTTTCGTCGAAGTGAGCACTCGCAGTGCCGACACGGCACTAATCAAGAACAGCATCACGCTGCCCTCGAACAAATTCCGTTGGGGCAGGCCTATCCCCCGCAACATAGCCGCCCCTATGCCGAAATGCACGAATGCCCCGAGCAGAGCTAAGAGCCAGCCTGCATAATAGGTAACTCTCGAGGTTAATTGGAGACGATTCACACTGTCCATCTGTCATCCCTCCCTAAGTTTGTAGAATCAACGACATCCTACGCACGGATTCCGTAGACGATCCCATTGACTGTCACGGGTTCCCGACCAAAACGTCTGCGATGCGGTCCCCTGCGTGTCCGTCCCAAAGAGCCGGTACAGTTCCCTTCTTCGCTTCGCCACTCAGCACCCTGGATAACTCGCTCCGCAATTTTTTGGAATCACGGCCCACCAGGACGTTCGTCCCCTGCGAAACTGTTATGGGGCGTTCGGTATTTTCGCGCACCGTTAGACACGGGATACCGAGATACGTGGTTTCTTCCTGAATTCCCCCGGAATCGGTAATTACCACAGTCGAACGAGTTTGCAAGGCGAGAAAATCGATATAGGGCAGAGGGTCGATGATGTGGAGCTGATCGGCATTTAACCCAAACTCGGCAAGGCGTTGACGGGTTCGAGGATGGGCGGGAAATACCACAGACAGATCGCGGTTGATCTCAAGCAGCAACTCAAGAAGCTCCTTCAGCGTCGCACTGTCGTCAACATTGGCTGGGCGGTGCAAGGTGACCAGAGCATAACGCTCGGGCATGCCATCCCGCGGGATTTTCTTCGCCGCAGGCAACAAGCGTACCAGGGAGTCGATCATCACGTTCCCCACCCGGAAA
>PLHN01000220.1 GCA_003139975.1 Acidobacteriaceae bacterium | reverse complement strand
TCGGAAAAATTAGGAACGCATTCCACAAGAGTGCTTGGCATATGGGACAAAGGATAAAGGCCCGCGCTTCAATACCGCAACCGGCCCCGGATGCTAGAATCTTCTCGCACCGCCGGACCTCGCAGGACAATTCGGAAGCGGGAGGCCCACTATGCGCAAATACGTGATCGAACGCGATATCCCCAACGCCGGCAAGCTTTCACCACAAGAACTCCAGGCTATCTCGCAGAAATCGTGCGGCGTCCTTCACAAACTGGGACCCCAAGTTCAGTGGCTGGAAAGCTTCGTTACCGACGACAAGGTGTATTGCATTTACATCGCGCCCAACGAGGAGAGCATCCGCGAGCACGCGCGCCAGGGAGGCTTCCCGGCCAATCGCATCTCGGCGGTCCGGTCCGTGATCGGTCCGACCACGGCAGAAGGCTGAGCGACGGCGGCGTGACCAACACTGGCGGGCCAGACGTTCGCAAGAAAGACCTTCGCAGACCAACCATTGGCGTATTCGATTCCGGCGTCGGCGGACTTACCGTCTTGCGCGCGCTCGTCCATCACATCCCGGATGCCGACTACCTATATTTCGGCGACACCGCCCGCCTGCCCTATGGCTCGAAATCAGCCGCCACCGTCGCTCACTACGCCGTCGGCGCCATCCACCATCTGCAGGAGCAAGGAGCTGAACTCCTTGTCATCGCCTGCAACACCGCGACTGCGCTTGCCCTCGACGACATCCGTGCCGCCTCTCGCGTAGAGGTCATCGGCGTGGTCGAACCGGGGGCAAACGCCGCGTCCTCGGCCAGCCGTAGCCGGCGGGTCGTTGTCATCGGCACTGACGCCACCATCTCCAGTCACGCCTACCGTCGTGCCCTCGAAGCCAGGAATGTCGCGGTGAAAGAAAAAGCTTGCCCTCTATTGGTTCCTCTGGTCGAGGAAGGCTGGATCGACCACCCCGTGACCGAGCAAGTTGCCCGCATCTATCTCGACGAAGCCTTCTCCGCCGACGCGCGCGAAGCCGACGTTCTCGTCCTTGGATGCACACATTACCCGCTTCTCAAGCCGTTGCTGCGGCGAATCGCACCGTCACACGTCACCATCGTCGATTCCGCCGAGTCCACCGCGCATGATGTTGCCCGCCAACTCCAGATTCATCCCTTACCGCCTTCACAGGAAGCGGAGCGGCGCGTGGCCCCCCGTCTCAAGTTCTTCGCAACGGACTCTGCTGAAAAATTCAAGAAGATGGGCACGCGCTTCTTAGGCCTTCCCGTAGAAGACGTCCTGCACGTGGATTTGAAGGAGTAGTCCAGCCCCCAGACTCGATCAAATCAGCCTTTGCGGGCTCATGACTCGAAATCCCCAAATAAAAACGGCCGCTCGCGCGGCCGTTCTTCGGGCTCCTAACTCCACGAAATCTAGTAAAGGTGGAAGTACACTTCGACGTTAACCTGCGTGGCGACCGGCTTGCCGTCTTTCATCCCGGGTTCGAAGCGCCAGTTCTTCACGGCTTCAATGGCCTTTTCATCCAGGCCCAATCCCAGGGTCCGCGCCACTTTGATATCGCGCGGCCTGCCATCGGGACCGACGACCAGCCACAGCACGCAGGTCCCTTGGTATTTCGCCTTGCGCGCCTCCTCCGAGTACTCCGGATCCGGTTGGAAGATGATCTTTGGTGCTGAAACTCCTCCACCTACGCGGAACGCTCCTCCGCCGGTGCCGCCACCGTGCCCCGGCCCAAATCCAGGGCCCTCACCGCTACCAACTCCGCCGCCGCTGCCCGAGCCGATACCTCCGCCCGAGCCAGTTCCATTCGAAGGAAACGCCGCCGGCATGTGCGAAAGCGGGTCGCCCAAGTTCGGCAGGTTGGGCTGAGCAATATGAACATCCGGCGGAATCACTACCGTCGGTTCCATCGGGAGCTTCGGGTCAGGATTCCTAACCACCACCATCGGCGGCGTGAACTGTTGCATTGACTGCCTGGGCAAACGTCCTTGCGATGCCTGCAGCTTGTCGTGATCCCCGCCACCACCGCCGCCACCCGAAACCGTCTTCGAGGGCTGTAGCGTGGGCATATCGCTGGGAGCGATCAATTCCACCTGCTGCTGCGGCTGCACGATCTGCTTCACAACGCGCTGCCCCAGGATTGTCCCAACGATGATCAGCGCCAGCGCCAATACGTGCACAATCGTCGAACCGACTGCACCCTTGCCCTTGTAGTTATAGAAGCCCCAGATATCGCGCACCGGGACCGGCTTCGACGTCAGCACCAGAGGCGGAAGTTTCTTGGGAAAGAAAAAGTCGTCGATATTGCGGAACAGCGATTTCCAGATGGGCTCGTCGAGCGTCTGGTTGTGGAGCAGCAGGTCGAGCTCTGGTTCGGACCCCGGCATGTTCCGCTGTGTTTCGCTATCGCCCATATCTTCCTGGAGTGGCCCCCGACTGCCAACCCGGGGGACTCGAAAAAACTAAATCGCCCAGCCATCCCATTGGATGCATGATGCGGCTTTTGAGGTTCCCCTGAAAATCCACCACCGGGAACTCCCGCATCAACTCTCGCAACAGTTTAGATCCTGAAGACGTTTCGATCTGCAGAAAATTGTACACTCTTTTTCCCGGCCGAAAACAGTCACTTTTCAAATTCGTGCCCAAGTGTGCCGTCCTGATAGACAGTGTCCTTCGGCGCTCCCTATAATGAAAAGATTCAATCATTTGGAGAACATCGCTGGTGCCGACGGACCTGAAATCCACCATCAACTTGCCCAAAACCGCCTTCCCCATGAAGGCGAACCTGCCCCAAAATGAGCCGAAAATGCTGGAGCGCTGGGAGCAGATGGGCCTCTACGAGCGCATCCGCCACGCCCGCAAGGGGAAGCAAAAGTACATTCTGCACGACGGCCCGCCCTATACCAGCGGACCGATCCACCTGGGCACAGCGATGAACAAATGCCTCAAGGA